>CAYLUL010000103.1:0-6438 GCA_964386835.1 uncultured Methanospirillum sp. | reverse complement strand
GGACGTCGACCCGGTCGTCGGTGATCATCTTGGTGACCGCCTTCTGCCCGCCCTCTCGGGTCGATTCGTCGTCGCCCTGGACGAGCTGGATCGTCACGTTCTTGCCGAGACTCTTCACGAAGACCCCGCCCTTTGCGTTGATTTCGTCCGCTGCGAGCTGGGCCGACTGCCACATGTCCTTGCCGGTGGTCGAAGCGGGTCCCGTCATCGAGGCGACCACCCCGATGTTCAGGGTCGCCGGTGCTGCCGGTGTCGCAGGCTCGGTGGTGCAGCCGGCGACGAGGACGGCTGCGAGCACGAACCCCGCGATCAGGATCAGGCATGCATATTTCATACTCTTTCTCCCGGGAGGGTGGCCGGCCCATGAGCCAGCGCCGTCCTCCCGTGATCGATGTTTGTCACATGCCCCTCAACTGCTCCCCGGACGGTACCAGGTGGGGATCTCGAACGCCGCCTCCTTCAACGCGTCCGGCCAGATGATCTTCGGGCGAAGAAGCTGCTTGTCGGCGTCCCAGCGGAGCTGCTCCATGAAGAGGTTGAACTGGCTCTCGCGGAAGGGGTTCGCGAACGAGATCACGCCGCCCTCCATCGACTCCACCATCTCGGGGACCTCGATCGAGCCGATCGCGGTGACGAGCGCCACTCGATCGAGCGTGCCGGCCTTCTCCGCAGCGGCGGCGGCGACGTAGACTCCCTCGTAGGTGGCTGCGCCCATCATCCCGGGGGAGGCGCCGAACCGGGCCTCGTAGTCGTTCCGGTACTTCTCGACGTTCTGGCTGATCGGTCCCCGTGGGGTTGCGTAGGCCGAGAACCGGCTCTCGATGATCGAGTAGTCGCCGTACTGCCCCAGACCCTTGTAGTAATCAGGGTCGTCCACGCACTCCACCGCAAGGAAGATCGTGTCGAGGCCGACGTCGCGGCGGGCCTGGGTCAGCATGGGGACCTCCTCGTTCAGGAACGCGATCGGGTAGACGGCGTCGGGCCCTTTCGCCTTCACTGACGTAAGGATCGTCCGGAAGTCGGTCTCGCCCATCTTGTAGGTCTCGTTGGCGACCACCTGGATCTTGAGACCCTTCGCGGCGATCGTGCTCTCGATCGCGCCGAGGGCACCCTTCCCGAATGGGCTGTCCTGGTAGACGACGGCAAGGCGGAGCGGCCGGTCGGCCGAAAAGCCGAACTTCGTGTTGATCGCGGGGCGCATCACTTCGTCGATGAAGATCGTGGTCTTCGAAGCCGAGGCGTCGGTGATCGGCGCGTGGTGGAACATCGTGCTCGTGTCCACGTCCGTCCGGTGCGTCACGGTCGAACTGGAGGCGCCGGTGATGATGTACGGCACCTTGTGCTCGGAGACGATCGACTGGTGGGCGGTGACGACAGCGGACGAGAACCCACCGACCAGGACGTCGACCCGGTCGTCGGTGATCATCTTGGTGACCGCCTTCTGCCCGCCCTCACGGGTCGACTCGTCGTCGCCCTGGACGAGCTGGATCGTCACGTTCTTGCCGAGGCTCTTCACGAAGACTCCGCCCTTCGCGTTGATCTCGTCGGCGGCGAGCTGGGCCGACTGCCAGACATCCTTGCCGGTGGTCGAGGCCGGTCCCGTCATCGAGGCGACGACCCCGATCTTGAGGGCTGCCGCAGGGGCGTCAGACTGCGTCTGGCAACCGGCGGATAGGAGGGCCGCGAGGAGGACCGCGGCTATGATGAGGATTCCTGCTGGTTTCATGTGGATCGCTCGAGATGTGCTATGCTTTAACATAGCATGGTTTAATGATAAATCTTCGCAGTTGACCTCCAGCACCGGTGTCGGCCTCCGGTCTTCTCGTTGCCGAGAGAGGGGGGTTTGACGGGGAGGGCCGGTTCAACAACGAAAAGAGCGGGGCCCATATCCCCTCTCACGACGATCCTGGGCCCTTCCCTGTCAGCACTGCCCCGTCTCAGGACCTGCCGGCCACGACGACCTGGATGGCAATCCCGCTCTGCCGCGAGTACTCCTCGACCCGTTCGACGACCCGTGCCACCATCCCTCCGGTGGTCATGATCGCCGTCTCCTCGCCGAGGAGCGCCCGAAGAATGCACTTGTCGACGACCCCGTGCGTGTAGTGGAGGAGGATGCCCTCCTCCGCCGCACGCTGCTTTGCACGGGTGCCCATCGCACCGATACGAGCCCCGGGGTGCGCCGCGAGCCAGCGATTGAGCCCATCCTCCCCCGGAAGACCGATATCGTGGACCGTGATCGTCCCGGGGTGCGCCCCGCACGAGTTCTGCTCGAAGGCGTGGTCGATCACCTGGAGCATGTCGAGGACCGAAAGGGGCCGTCGTTGGGGCACGGGAAAGCCCCGTTCCGCGAGTTCATGGTAGAGATCCAGCAGGATCGGGGTCGAGAGGTGGGCCCGGCGGACCAGGTCGCGGTCCCCGAAGGCGATCTCGGGGACATCCTCCTGCAGGATCTGGCCGCCGACCAGCAGCACGGCGCGGTGAGCCCACGGGTAGGCGAGCTCGATGTCGTGGGTCGATATGATGATCGTCGTCCCCCGCTCGTTCAGCTCGTCGAGGAGGTCCATCACCTCCTCCGAGCCCCGGGGGTCCAGGCTCGCTGTCGGCTCGTCGAAGACGAGCACCTCCGGCTCCATCGCGAGCACGCCGGCGATCGCCACCTTCTTCTTCTCGCCTCCCGAGAGCTGGTGGGTCGTCCGGTGCTCGAACCCTTCGAGGCCGACAGCACCGAGCGCCTCGCGGACCGCCCTTTTCACCCCCTCATCGGAGAGCCCCAGGTTTGCCGGTCCGAACCCCACGTCCTGGTAGACGGTCGGCGCGACGAGTTGCTGCTCGGGGTTCTGCAGGACGAAGCCGACGCTCTTCCTCAGCAGCCGGAGTGAGCGTGGATCGTAGGCGATCGGGCGGTTGTCGTAGAGCATGGTCCCCGAGTCCGGGCGGAGCATGCCGTTGAACATCATCAAAAGGGTGGACTTGCCGGCCCCGTTCGGCCCCACGATCGCGACCTTCTCCCCCCGGCGGACGTGGAAGCTGATCCCGCGGATCACCTCGCCGCCCCGGGGGTAGCGGTAGAAGAGGTCCCGGCCTTCGAGGATGATGCTGCTCACGGCACACCTCCAAGCAATGTCACATCGCCGGAGAGGGCGGTGACCACGACGGCAACGACGAGGAACCCCGCCACCGCAAGTGCTGCGCGTGCCTCGACAGGCCGCGTCTCGCCGAGCATGACGAGTTTGCCATCATAGCAGCGCATGTCTCTCGCACGGATCTGGTCCTCGCCTGCGTTCCAGCTCGCGATGAAGACAGCGCCACAGAGGGTGGCAAATGAACGGATCGATTCGCGACGGGTGGAGTACCCGAGGCGCATCACCTGGGCGTGGTAGCACCGGACGAGCTGGTCGAGGAGCGTGAAGATCGTCCGGTAGACAACCATGACGAGCTCGATCAGAACGGACGGTACCCGGCACTGCCGCATCACGACGAAGAGGTCGGTCATCGGCGTCGTGAGCGCGATAAAGAGAAGCGACGCCATGCCACCGAGCGTGCGGCAGAGGACATAGAACCCGACATTGACGCTCTCCGGGGTGACTGATAGGGAGAGCCAGGAGAGGGGCTGCCAGCTCCAGGCCGGATTGCCCCCTCCCGATACCAGGACGATCACCGCCACGCTCAGGACGGCGAACGAGCAGGGGGCGGCAAAGACCTCCGCCAGGGTGCGCGGATCGATCCGGGCGAGGGCGAGGAGCGTACCGGTCATTACGAGCGCGATGAAGAGGGGTCCCGCGAACCCTGTTGCGAGGAGCGAGAGGAGGAGGGCCCCCAGCCCGACTGCCAGTTTCAGGTAGGTGTTGACCCCCCGGAGCGCGTTCTCCTGGGCGATCTCCTCCAGGAGTTCCTCAAACATCCGTGTCCAGGGCGCTGGCCGGGACGGTGCACGACTCCATCCGCCGCTGCGTTCTCCACGTGCCGAAGACGTAGCCGAGCACGACGCCGCCGATCGCTGCCTGGAGGGCGAACAGGGCGGACTCGATCTCACCGCTCGGAGGTGCCCACTGCGGGACCAGGGGCTCGAACTCGTCCTCGGGGATGCCGGTGATCGCCGAGATCCGGGCGGACCCAACGGTGTCCGAGCCGGCGAACTCAGCCGCTGGCATCACCATGGTCGTGGCGAGGAAGAGCCCGATGAAGGCGAGCATGGCGACTCCGGCAATCACCTCGAGCCAGTACTTACGCAGCATCGGCGAGCCCCCTCTGCGTCGCGATGATCTTCTCTTCGGGGAAGACCCTGAGCCGGACCAGGATCTCCGGCTTGAGCTGGACGATGTACTTGAAGACCAGGGCGAGGACGACCCCCTCCACGATGGCGAGCGGTACCTGCGTCAGGGCGAAGACACCCAGGAAAAGCACGAAGGAGCCGGCGAACCCCCCCACCTCTGCCGGGTACGCGAGTGCCAGTTCGAGCGACGTCACGATATAGGTGACGAGGTCGGCGAGGGCCGAGGCGAGAAAGACGGTGGCAAACATGTTCACCGACGTCTCCCTCAGGCCCCGGTAGATGCCGTAGCCCACCAGGGGGCCGGCGATTCCCATCGAGACGAGGTTCGCGCCCATGGTCGAGAGCCCCCCGTGGGCGAGAAAGAGGGCCTGGAAGAGGAGGACGATCGCCGCGACAAGCGAGGTGATCCATGGCCCGAAACTGATTGCCGAGAGCCCCGTCCCCGTGGGGTGTGAGCAGCTGCCGGTGACCGACGGGAGTTTTAGGGAGGAGAGGATGAAGATGAATGCGCCGGTGACACCGAGCAGGGCGAGGGCTTCGCGGTCGGCTGCCATGACTCGCTTCAGCTGGTAGAGGCCGAGGGCCAGGCACGGCACGGCAACCAGCCACCACACGATGCACCAGGTTGCCGGGAGGAAGCCTTCCATGATGTGCATAACTCAAATTTACTTGTCTTAATGAAGTAAATAGTGTTCCTCGTCCGGCCCCCTCGCCGTCCCACGCCTTCCCCAGGGACAGGCGGCGACACAGAGGCCGCAGGCATCCGGTTCGCCCGCTTCTGCGAGCTCCCGGTGGTAACGGTCGCAGGCGGCCGCGTCGAACCGGGCCTCACGGGGCTCGTCGGGGGAGAACGCCCGGCCCGTGAACGCCCCAACCGGGCAGGCGTCGACGCAGGCGCGGCAGCTGCCACACTCAGGGATCGACGGCCCGCCGGTCGGCGGCAGGGGGGCATTGGTCAGAACGGTGATCCATCGGACGCGGGGTCCCCTTTGCGGCGTCACCAGGAGGCAGCTTCGCCCGATCCAGCCGAGGCCGGAGAGGTGCGCCGCGAGCTTGTGAGAGATCGGGCCCGCACGCCCTTCCTTGTCCGTCCGGAGCGAGGCGGGGATCGGCAGGGCCCGGTACCCGGCCGCCGCCAGGCATCTCGTCACCGCGAACGCACACCGGTCGAGAGCGGTGTTCACCACCGTGTGGGTATGGTAGCGGTAGACGGACCTCGCCACAAGGTCCGATGGCTCCTCCAGCCGGTCGACAAGCGGGTCGGCGAGCCCGATCCCGATCGAGACCGCCCGGGGGTAGCCTGCGACGACGGGTCCGCCCTGGGCCAGGACGGCCTGATCGACCTGCCCAAGGTCCGCGACCCCGATCAGATCCGCTCCGTCGGCGATCGCAACCTCCCGCACTCGTTTGAAGAGCGTCATGAGACTCGCACGGATCATCTGTCATCGAAAAAGATGAATGCTGCCAGTCAATGCGGGACCTCCGGGTTCGGACGGTTTTTGTCTTCACGCGGCGAGGTTTATCACGGGCGCACAGGGGGTCACACATGGCAACGATCGAGACTTCGGGGCTGACAAAGCAGTACGACGGGCTCACGGCGGTCGACGACCTCGATCTCGCGGTCAACCGGGAGATCTTCGGTCTGCTCGGGCCGAACGGCTCGGGGAAGACGACGACCGTGCTGATGCTGACCACGCTCCTCCGGCCGACCCGGGGCACGGCTCGGGTCTGCGGCCTCGACGTGGTCGCCCGTTCGGCGCAGGTCCGGGAGCGGATCAGCTTCGTGCCCCAGGACATGGCGGTCGACATCAAGCTGACCGGGCGCGAGAACGTCCGCTTCTACGCGCGGCTCTACGGCGTGGACGATAACGACCAGGTCGACGAGGTACTGGGCATCATGGACCTCGCCGATCGCGCAGACGACCTGGTCCGGACATACTCGGGCGGGATGCGCCGCAGGCTCGAACTCGCACAAGCCCTGGTCCACGAGCCGGAAGTGCTCTTTCTCGACGAGCCGACGATCGGCCTCGATGTTGCCGGCCGACAGGCGATCTGGACGCATGTCCAGGACCTGCGCCGTCGCGGGATGACGGTCTTCGTCACGACTCATTACATGGACGAGGCCGACCGCGCCTGTGACCGGGTCGGGATCATCACGAAGGGCC
>CAYLUL010000102.1:0-6440 GCA_964386835.1 uncultured Methanospirillum sp. | reverse complement strand
GGGCTCCTGTCTGGGGTGCCAGCCCGCATCGTCTTCAACCTGGTGCTGCCGACGGTCTTTGGTCTCGCTGCGGTCAACTGCCTCATGATCGGCCACCTCCTCCTCGAGCGGTACCGCTGGATGCCACTCGGGCTCCTGGTGCTCGTCAACCCGACCGCAATTGTCGATCTGGGGGCCGGTAAGGCCCTGATCCCCGCTCTCGACCACTCCCGCCATGCGATCGCCTACGGCTTGACCGAGTACCCGTTCTTCTCCACGATCCTTGGGGACCCCCACGCACTCGTGATGAGCCTGTTCAACCAGCTCTTCCTGGTCGCCCTCATGGTCTTTGCCTGGACTCGGTGGAGGGAGCTCTCAGTGCGTCAGCGCTGGGTGGTGATGGGACTGTCCGCGCTCTCGCTCGGGGCGATGCCCGGTATCAACTCCTGGGACATCATCGCGTACGGCCCGCTCGTCGTCATCGTCGGGCTTCTCATCTGGTGGCGCGAACGGGAGGAGGGCGGATGGACGTCCCGCCAGGCACTGCTCTACCCGGTGCTTGTCCCCGGGCTCGGACTCGGTCTCTTCCTTCCCTATCTCCTGGCTCTCAAGCCCGGATCGATTCATGGGGTACTTCCGGTGCTCTCTCCGTCAGAGCCGGTCTCATTCCTGCTTGTCCATGGCTTCTTCTTCGCGGTCGTTGTCTGCGCTATCGCGCGCTTCGTACCGCGCCACCTCTACCTCTTCCTGCTCGCCGTGCCGTTCGCCTACCTCGGGTACTACTCGGCGGCGATCACTGTCGTCCTCCTCGCCTTCACGCTCGTCCGTTCCCGGCAGACGGGCCGGATCGAAGACCTCCTCGTCGTCACCGGGTTGCTGATCGTGCTCGCGGTCGACCTGGTCTACTTCCGTGAGATCTTCGACAACGAGTACTTCCGCACCAACACGATGCACAAATTTTACTACATCGCCTGGATTCTCCTTGGCGTCGGGTGTGCCGGTCTCGTGGGCAGGTGGCTCCAGGGCATCTCCCGCCTTCAGGGGGCAGCACCGGTGGTCCGGAGGTCGATGGCGGTGCTCTGCATCGCTCTCCTGCTCGCGTTCCCGATCGTGTTCCAGCCGGATGTCGGCAGGGACCTCCTTGGGATCCAGTTCAAGGGCGGTTCGCACACCCTGGACGGGCTCGCATACCTCGACTTCGAGCATCCGGGGGATGCCGATGCCGTGAGGTTCTTCGAGACGTATCGGGGCACGGGGTTCATCGTTGAGGCGATCGGAGACGACTACAGCTACGGCGCACCGATCTCGTCGTTTACCGGTATACCTACCATTGTCGGGAAACGTTCGCACGAGCTCCAGTGGCGGACGAACGATGATGATTGGTGGTGGATCCGCCCCGCGGATGTCGAGGCGATGTACGAAGATCCGGTCCGAACCATTGAACTGATGCAGCAGTATCGCTGCACGCTCATCTACGTCGGGGAGATCGAGCACAGGAAGTATGAAGTCAGCCTGGACAAGGCGGGACTCGAGTCGATATACCTCCAGAATGGCGTCCAGATCTATCGGATTCCCGGGACCGTCTGATGCGCACATGCGGAGGAGATCTGGCTGAAAATCTTTCGGATCCGGGAAATTCCCCCTCTTTTCACAAACCTTTATGAACATTCGGCGGAAAAATATATGGACCCATCCTCACTTGCTGATGAGTGATGAAGGAACTACGCAATCCTGAATGAGGTAAGTCATGGCAAAAGGATACGTCCGTTATGAGGCGCCCGAGGAGCTCCAGAATAAGGCTCTCGAAGCGCTTGAATTGTCCAGAGACACCGGTAAGATCAAGAAGGGTGCGAACGAGGCGACGAAAGCCGTTGAGCGGTCCACCGCCCAGCTCGTGCTGATCGGTGCCGATGTCGAACCCGAAGAGATCGTGATGCACCTAGGGCCTCTCTGCGACGAGAAGCAGATCCCGTACATCTACGTGAACCGGCAGAACGATATCGGCGCCGCCTCCGGCCTTGAAGTCGGTTCGACTGCCGCTGCCATCGTCAAGCCCGGCAAGGCGAAAGAGATCATCGATGAGCTTGGCGGTCAGATCGCGGCCCTCCGCGGGTGACGTGAATGGCTGACGATGGTACGCCGGCTGAGGTCGTCGAGGTGATCGGCAGCACGGGGATGCATGGCGAGGCGATGCAGGTCAAGTGCCGGGTCCTCGAGGGCAACAACAAGGGTCGCATCATCACGCGGAACACGGTTGGACCGATCCGCGAGGGCGACATCCTGATGCTCCTCGAGACCGAGCGCGAAGCGAAGAAGCTCTCGCGGAGATAAGGATATGGTCAACACATACACCTGTTCGTTCTGCGGTGGAGGGATCGAGCCCGGCACGGGCAAGATGTTCGTGAAGCGGGACGGAACGATCTTCTACTTCTGCTCGACGAAGTGTCAGAACAACCAGCGCCTCGGGCGAGTCCCGCGGCGTGTCGCCTGGACCAAGGCCGGCCGGCGCGCGCTCGGTAAGGAGTGAGCGTGGACCGGACCTTCGTGATGATCAAGCCCGACGGTGTCCAGCGTGGCCTCGTCGGCGAGATCATCTCACGGCTCGAGAGAAAGGGCCTCAAACTCGTCGCAGCACGCTTCGAGCGTCTCCCCGAGGAACGGGTGAATCGGCACTACGCCGAGCACCTGGAGCGGCCGTTCTTTCCCGGACTCAAGCAGTACATCATGTCCGGCCCCTGCCTCCTGATGGTGGTCGAGGGGAGAGACGCAGCAAAGGTCGTTCGTGGGCTGACGGGGGCGACGAACCCGATCGATGCGGCGCCCGGTACGATCCGCGGGGATTTCGGCCTCGATATCGGTCGAAACGTCATCCATGCGGCGGACTCGCCCGAGTCTGCGGCTCGTGAGATCGGGATCCACTTCGCCGATGGCGTCGTCGAGTACGACCGCATCGACGGGCCGGTTCTCTACGAGTAATCCCAAACCCTTTTTTCGAGATCGGCGCCTGTTTATACCTCAGCCTCGAACGTCTGAGTACATGAAGAGGATTCTCATTCTTGCCGGAGCGCTCGTGCTCGCGCTCGTGGCTGCGGGCTGCACAGGCTCCGGGCCTGGTGCCTCTAGTCCTGCCGGTGACACGCCGTCGATCACGGATGAGTCGGTCAACGAGACCCTCCGAGTCTTTGTAACCGAGGCTCAACGGTCCCTCGATGCACTCGACGCCAACACCTCATCCGCCGCCTCTGCACTCGCACAGACTGGACTATCGGGCCCGGAGGCGGAGGACGTTCTCCTCGGACTCTCTCGCACCGGGAACTTTACCAACGACGCGGTGACGTTCGATCCGAATGGCGAGATCATTGCCGTGATGCCCACAGACTACCAGTTCGCCGTCGGTGCGACCATTCGCGGCTCCTCCAATATCCAGGCGGCTCTGAACGGGACTCCGGGGATGAGTGCTCGGATCAACCTGGTCGAGGGCTTCCGCGGGGTTGCGCTCTCGTACCCCGTTACGAATGCGAAGGGTACTGCAGGCGGGATCTCTGCCGTCTTCAGGCCCGAACGGATGCTCGCCTCCCCAGCGCTGAAGGCCCTCGGAAACGGTTCGCACACCCTCTCGGCTGTCCAGGCCGATGGCACGATCATCTTTGATACGAACCTGCGGCTCATCGGCCAGTCGATGCTGAACGCGACTCAGTACGGCTCGGCAACTGACCTTGCCGAACTGGCCAGGACCATCGTCACGACACCTTCCGGCATCAAGCAGTACCAGGTCAACGAGACCACCTCTCGCACTATCGCCTGGCAAACGGTTGGCCTCCATGGGACAGACTGGCGTCTCGTCGTGAACCAGGGGCGCTGAACACCCCTATCCCCCCACTCCTCGGGACAGTGTCTATCTCCAGCTACGTCTCTCCTGATCTCTCATGATGGGGGGTGCTGTTCGTTTGACCGCATGCCGGCGCTCCGGTCTTCCCACAATCGGGTCTGAACGGGGCGTTGATACGTCTGATAGTCTCTTGTACATGGGAATGCCTGTTCGAGAACTGATTCGGTGCCGGGGCCACCCCCTCGTCCAGTCGCGTCATCCAACGACCTTCGAGATCACAAAAGAAGAGCACCTGTCCGCAGCCGGTGACTGTATCATCGGGGTGGGGGCCGACAAGGGTGCTGCCGACCTTTCTCCCACGTTCAGGGCCGCCCTTGCAAAGGAAGGGGCTGTCCTGGTGACCACGCTCCGCTGTGGGCCGATCGAGGTGGAAGTCAGGGCGGAGGGGGCCCCCGGGCTTCTCCTCGATCATCCGACAGACCTCGTCTGGCGTCGATCAGATTTTGTTTGCGGTCGAACGATCGGTGTGCATTCAGACTACGTCGCCCGGACTCTGCCCCGAGACCTTATCGACCGGCTCCAGGCCTGCGAACCGCTCGATGCGGAGCTGGTCGTTGTCTAGTCTCGACCCAGCTCAGTGATCCTGATCTCGGCGGTCGTCAGGAGCTCTTCGCACTGCTTCACAAGAACGGCTCCCAGTTCGTAGAGGCGGATGCAGTCGTCGAGTCCTGTCCCGTCATCCTCCAGTCGCCGGACCACGTCGCGCAGATCGGCGATCAACTCTTCATATGTCTTCTTGGTCATCACGTACCTCCTCTACCCTGAGGGCCGCCTTCCCCTTCCCGAAGCGCGCCTGGACGCGGTCGCCCGGCGCCAGGTCGTCGGCGGACCTGACTGGTCTCCCCTGGAACTCCACGAGCGCGTAGCCCCGGACGAGCGGCTCGAATGGCGACCTCGCCCGCAGGACGGCGGTGAGCCCGGCCAGGTCGGCCCGCCGTCGTTCGAAGGCCCTGCCCCGGGCCCGTGCCAACCGGTCTGAAAGTTCTGACAACTCCTCGCGCCGGCGGTCGATCTTGAACCCGAGCCGGGCCGGCCTGAGCCGGTCGCGAAGGGCTTGGAGGTCGTCGTCGGCACGCTCCCACCGGGCGAGGAGCAGGTCTGCCAGCCGGCGCCGTGCCTGTCGGAGCTCCTCCTGAAGGAGACTCCGATCGGGAGCGACCAGTTCGGCAGCGGCGGATGGTGTCGGAGCCCTCAGGTCGGCGGCGAGGTCACAGAGGGTGACATCGACCTCGTGGCCGATGGCCGAGACGACGGGGGTGGTGCAGGAATGGACTGCGCGGACCACGATCGGGTGGTTGAAGCAGAAGAGATCCTCGAAGGATCCCCCTCCCCGGGCCACGATGATCACGTCTGCCCGACCGTCCACACGCCCGATTGCCGCTGCGATCTCGTGCTCCGATCCGTCCCCCTGGACCGATGTCGGCGAGAGGACGATCTCCACTGGATAGCGGCGCCCGAGCACGTTCAGGATGTCGTGCAGGACGGCTCCCGTCGGAGAGGTGACCACCCCCACCCGGGCGGGGTACCGCGGAAGAGGACGCTTTGTTGCCTCGACAAAGCAGCCCTCGGCCGCGAGCTCTCGGCGCCATCGCTCCACCTGGAGGAACTTTTCACCGATCCCGGCCCTCTCGGCATCCCTGACGTAGAACTGGTACCTGCCGCCGGCGGCGTAGTGGGAGATCGAGCCGAACGCGATCACGGTCCGGCCGTCCTGAAGCTCATCCCTGAGACGCGCCGCATCACGCCGCCAGCAGACACAGGGGACCTGCGCCGTCTCCCCGTCCCGCTCACCTGAGAGCGAGAAGTAACAGTGGCCGGAGGCGTGGTGTCGGCAGTTTGTGATCTCACCCCGCACGAAGCACTCTATCAGCCGCTCATCGAGCAGGAGCTCATCGATGATCCCCGCCATCTCACCGACGTCAAGCACGCGCCGCCCCGAAACCGCCGGTTCTCGGGACGCGAGGGTCGACTCCTGTTCAAACGAAAAGAGGTCCTGCTGGCCCTGGACCATGGATCTTCTTTAGATGCCCGGTCATCTATACGTATGGTTCGCTGCTCGGTCTCGACCATGTTCTTCCATGAGTACCCGCTCGAGACCATCTTCACGTCCGCTGAAAATGCCACCCTTGATGCCGTGGAACTCTGGCTCGAGACCCCTCACTTCTGGCTGAGGGGTATGCCGGAGGATGAACTTTTTGCAGCCCTCCGGGGCCACCCGCGGCTCGCACCGATCTCGGTGCACGCCCCGGTGCTCGACCTGAACCCATGCTCGATCAATCCGCGCGTCGCTGCGGTATCGGTCGATTATGCACTCGAGGCGGTTGCGCTCGCCGAACGCTGCGGGGCGGAGGTGGTCACGGTTCATCCCGGGCGACGGACGGCGAAGCGGCCGCCGAGCCCGGACGACCACCGTCGATTCGACCGATTGATCGGAGCCCTCCGTGAGGCAGCCCGGCAGGTCGGAGTCCGCGTAGCAATCGAAAACATGGAGCACACAGTCAACCATCTGCTCACTTCCCCTGCTGGGGTGCGAAGAATCCTTGATGAGGAAGAGTGGCTCTGGTTCACGCTC
>CAYLUL010000101.1:0-6454 GCA_964386835.1 uncultured Methanospirillum sp. | reverse complement strand
AGCGCGTCGAAGAGGAGCTCCGCGAGTCCGAGAGCCGCTTCATCGCGTTCATGAACCACCTCCCGATCACGGCCTTTATCAAGGACGCACAGCTCACCAACCTCTTTGTCAACCGGCACATGGAGGAGCTCTTCGGGGCCGGGGATTGGCTCGGAAAGACTGTCTGGGACCTCTTTCCGGCGGAGGCCGCAGCGACGATGGTCGAGGACGACCGCCGGGTGCTCGGCGAGGGATACCGGGAGGCGACCGAGGTCCTGCGCACGACCGACGGCGATGTGCGCACCTTCGAGACCCGGAAGTTCCGGATCGATCGCGAGGGCAAGCCCCCGTTGATCGGCGGATTCGCCCTCGATGTCACCGAGCGGAGGCAGGCGGAGGCAGGGCTTGCCGAGAGCGAATCCCGTCTCCGATCATTCATCGAGGCCGCCCAGGAGGCGGTCGTGATGATCGACGAGGAGGGCCGGGTGATCGAGTGGAACCCTGCGGCCGAACGAATCTACGGAATTTCCAGGGAAGAGGCGATGAGCAGTGCGGTGGTCGACCTCTTCTCCCGAGCGACCCCCATCGAACGGCGCACCGAGGCTCACCGCGAGGCCGTCGACCAGAAACTTCGAGCCACGCTTGCCGCCGGGCTCCCGGTCAATCCAGATCCGAGGGTTGTGGAGATTGAACGTCCCGACGGCACCCGGCTGTTCCTGCGCGAGGTCTTCTTTCCGATCCGGACCGAACGGGGGTTTCGGATCGGGTCGTTCGCCCAGGACATCACCGGGGAGAAGAAGACCGAAGATGCGCTCCGTGAGAGCGAGGCGTGGTTCCGGTCCGTCGTGGAGACGTCGCCGGGTATCATTTCAGAGCTCGACCTGCAGGGGCGATTCCGCTACGTCAGCCCGATCATGGAGCCGATCCTGGGCTACACCCCCGCCGACGTCATCGGGCGGTCGATCTTCGACCTGGTGACCGAGGAGGGGCGGGAGAAGGCGATCCAGGAGATGCAGGCGCACATCGGCATGGGGGGCGTGCGGCAGCCGATGGACGTGCCGACCCGGCACCGTGACGGCCACGAGCTGGTCCTCGAGGTCCGGGCGTCGGTGATCGAGAAGGACGGGGCTCCGGTCGGGATCCGGGGCGTCGCCATCGACGTCACGGCGCGCAAGCGGAACGAGGAGGCGCTCCAGCTCGCGACGCACAAGCTCGGCCTGCTCTCCAGCATCACCCGGCACGATGTCCTCAATTCGTCATCGGCCGCCCTCGGATACCTGGAGCTTGCACGACGAGGGACCGACGATCCGGCGGTGGTCGAACTGGTGCAGAAGGCGGCAGCCCAGACACGACGAATCCAGGCAGAGATGGAGGTGACCCGGAAGTTCCAGGCGCTCGGCTCCCAGCGGCCCGCATGGATCCCTCTCGCCGCCGTCATGCCCGGGGACCAGGTCCCGCCGACGATCGCCTTTCACGTGGACGTGGCCGGCATCGCGGTCTGCGCGGACCCAATGCTGGCGCAGGTCTTCTCGAACCTCCTGGACAACTCGGTCCGGTACGGCGAGACGGTGACCGAGGTCCGGGTCTCAGGGAAGCTCGATGACGGGGTGCTGACCGTGGTCTGGGAGGACGACGGCGTGGGCATCGCCGTGGCGGAGAAAGAGCGGATCTTCGAGCAGGGGTACGGGCGCAACACGGGCCTCGGCCTCTTTCTCGCCCGGGAGATCCTGGCACTGACCGGGATCACGATCCAGGAGACGGGCGAGCCCTCCCGGGGGGCACGATTCGAGCTGATCGTACCCAGGGGGGCGCATCGCCTCACCTCCGGTACGGAGATCGCACCGGCCCCCTCGATGCACCCGGCAGGTTCCGGCCCGTCGCCGTCACCCTGATCCCGCGATCTCTCGGGCTGGTCGTGCCCCGCCGCTCCTGGCAGGCACCGTCCCCCGGTCGAGAAGCGACGAGGGGGAGCCTGCAGGGTGGAGAGATCCAGTGCGATCATCCTCAAACCAATGATCAGAGGAAAAATCGAGCTCGAAACAATCGCAGACTACTGGGGCCCGTGTGCCATGGTACCAGTACGGTGTATCCTGATGACCTTGATCTTACCAACGATCTCCGCTGCCACGGCCTCCCCGGCAAAATACCCCAGCGGCGTCCTGAACCGTTCCGCGAACTCCAGCAGGGTTTCGTGGGAGAGGTCCTCCGGCATGATCCCCATCTTCTTGCACTGAACATTGACCGCGGACTCCGCGAGACCCGTGCCGATGGCCGGGGCGAGCAGCCTGACGATCTCATCCGCAAGTTCAGCCACCCTGTGCCTCCTGGAAGAGGGATGAGAGCCGTTTTGCGGCGAGAATGAGGAACACGGTCCCGGCGCAGTACGCGATGCTCTGGAACCATTTCAGCGAATACTCCACGGTGAATCCGAACTCAATCCCGTCTCCGAAATACCGGAAGAGCGACCCTGCGGCCATGAAGACACCAAAGAGGAAGAGATTATCCAGGAACAGCCGGACCGATCCGCCAAACTTCCTTCGGGTGTCCCAGTACACCGCTGCGATCGCAATGAAGAGGATCACCGTGACGAGCTTGAGGACCGGACTCAACGGGCTGGTTGCGTAGTCGAACAGGTCGGTCATGGCCGATCATCCTCCAGCCCTGACTCGAAAACCCTGACCGCCGCGTTCATCCGTGTTCGGATCACCAGGGCGATGACCAGCAGGATCAGGACGATGACGAGGTTCAGGACACTCTCCCCCCACTTGAACTGCTGGAAAAAATCTCCCTGGAACCGGAATGCCGAGGCGAGCAGGCCGGCAACGGCGCCGAGGCAGAGGAGCGTAGCAACCTGCCGCAGCACCCCCCCGTACTGTCGCCGGCAGCGGAAGAAGAGATACCCCGCAGTCCCGAACAGAAGAATGGCGAGCACTTTCAGCAGCGGGTTGATGATGCTGGTCGGGTAGGAGAGGAGCTCGATTGCCATGGTATCGTATCCCTAGTACCAGCCGGAGGAGTCAGCGGTCTGCCTGGTGAAAGAGAGTGCACCGAGCGGGTAATAACCTTTGCCGGGACCTCCCCTGCCCCGAACCGGTCGCTCCGGCCATCCGCTCTTCAACCCGCCACCATGCGGATCACCGCACCGCCTCCGGCTTCTTTCTCCAGTGCCGCGGGGGAACGATCATCTCAAACCGCGCCCCGGACCCTTCCTTGCCCGTCTCGTTGATCGTGATCCCCGTGATCCCGAGGATCTCCCGGGCGAGGAAGAGCCCGAGCCCGGTATTGCTGCCGACACCCCTTTCGAAGACCCTCGCCTTGCTGGCGCCCGGTATCCCGATGCCGTTGTCCTCGATGATGAGCAGGCCTTCTTTTCCGTTCTCCTGGAACCTGACGGAGACCCTCGTGACCGTCTTCCCGTGGCGCATGGCGTTCTCAAAGAGGTTGTACACGACCAGCAACAGCATCGGGTCGGCAAAGACCTCGACATCGCCGCTGACCGTGTCCAGAGTCACGGTCTCGGCAATCACCCCATCCGCCGCCATCCGTGCAATGAGGGGGATATCCAGCCAGACGGGTTCGTTCTTCCCCATATCCTGGTAATCCTTCGTGAAGCCGATCTGCTCCTTGATCCTGGCGCTCGCCAGTCGGATATTCTCAAGAAGGGCGGCATCACCGGGACTGTCCGCGAGCGAACTTTCAAGGAGGACGCTGTAGGAGTCGATGACCATCAGCTGGTTGAGGATATCATGCCGGGTGATCTGGTACAGGAGTCCGATCTTATCGTTTGCCCGTTTCAAGGAGAGCTCGGTGAGCTTGCGGAACGTGATGTCGCGGATGGAGAGGAGGAGCGCCGGTCTCGACTCAAAGGAGATGATCCTGCCGATGCATTCGACCCAGATCTCGTTCTCGCCCAGGGTCGTGAGCGTATAACTCACCGGGAAGTTGTCCGCCCCCGCCCGGACGCGGGCAAGGTCTTCGGATGCCTGGTCCCGGTACGACGGGCTCACGAAATCGAGGATATTCGCGTGCCCCGCGAGATCCTGGAAACTCGCGGCTTCGATGATCTCCCCGATCCGGGGATTGGCGTAGAGGACTGTTCCGTCGAGGTCCGTAATCACCATCCCATCGAGGGAGTTATCGATCAGCGACCGGAACTTCTCCTCGCTCTTCTGGAGCTCCTCTTCCGCCCGCTTGCGCTCCGAGATGTCCCGGATGGTGCCCTCGATGCCGGCGACCGCGCCGGACTGATCGGAGAAATAATGGCTGTTGGTCGAGACATCGACGAAGGACCCGTCCTTCTTCTTCAGCCGGGTATCGAAATTGCTGACTGCACCAGTCTTCTGCAGGCTCGCGAGGAACCGTGCCTGATCTGCCGGATCGTCGTAGAAGGTCTCTGCCACCGGCTTTCCCAGGATCTCATCGACCGAATCGTATCCGAGGAGCGTCGGACCACTGGGGCTCACCAGCACCAGGTTGCCGTCCAGGTTGGACCGGTAATAGACGTCCTGGAAGTTCTCGATCACGCTGCGGTAGAGTCTCTCGCTCTCGCGCAAGGCATCCTCAGCCCACCGGCGTTCGGTGATGTCCACGGTTGAGGAGATGCTCAGCCTGGTGCCCGGGATCACCGTCACATGATTGATACCGTACCGGATGGTTCCAGCACGGTCGATGAACCGGAATTCGTAGACACTGGGAACGGGCCCTGTGTTATCGAGCCGGCCATCGTGGTACTGTCGCATCCTTTTCAGGTCTTCGTCGATAATAAAGTCGGTCCAGCGGTGATTGCCCTCAAGTTCTTCGACCGAATACCCGGAGAGCGCGGCAAAACCGGCGTTTGCCAGGGTGATGATGTTGTCCTCGTCGAAGATGATGGTTCCAGCGCCGGTGGTCTCGAAGACCGCTCGGTACTTCTCCTCGCTCTCCTTCAACGCGGTGTTCGCCCGCCGGTGCTCGGTCATATCGATAATGATGCCGCGGAGACCGGCAATCCGGTCGTTCACGATGACCGGTGAATAGGAGAGAAAGATGGAAAACGTGCTGCCGTCCTTTCTCTGGGCCTCATATTCTTTCCCATGAACTCCCGGCGCCCTTCCTGTCTGGACCCTTGACAGCGCGTTCCTGGCCCGCTCCCGGTCCGCGGGGGCGATCATCTGCAGGACGTTCAGCCCCTCGGCGAGATCGTCCTGACTATAACCAAACAGATCGAATGCGATCCGGTTCGCATAGGTTACGGTTCCCCCGGCATCGGTCTCAAAGACGACCTGGGGGAGCATCTCCGAGAGGTCCCGAAACCGGCGCTCGCTCTCACGGAGCGCATCCTCGGCCAGTTTCTTCTCAGTGATGTCACGGATGGACTCGATGGCACCGACAATCTCCCCCAACTGGTTGTAGAGCGGGCTTGCCTTTCCCATCAGCGTGCTGGTCTTTCCTCTCGGCAGGGGGAGCGTGGTGTCCGCGATCAGGACGTCTTTCTCGTGTATGATGTGGGCGTACGTCGCTGCAATGACCTCTTCGGATTCGAAGATGAGGTCGATGAGGATCTTTCGCCGGGTGCCGTAGAACGGTATCGCGTACTCGTACTCGCCCTTTCCCAGCATCTCCGATGCCGGGACGCCGGTCATCTCCTCGATCGCCCGGTTCCACGAGATGATGGTGCCGTTCGTGTCGATGGCGAACGTGGCATCGGGGAGGAAGTTGAGGATATCCGCCTCGCGTCGTTCATGATCCAGGATGGTTGCATGCGCCATCCGCTGCTGGACGGCCTGGCGGACCTTGTGGGCGAGCTCGGCGAACTGGGCCCGGGGATCGCCTCCCTTCTGGAGGTAGAAATCAGCGCCGTTGTTGATCGCCTCGATCACGATCTCCTCTCGGCCTCTCCCAGTGAAGAGGATGAACGGGGTGGTGCTTCCCGATGACCGAACGGCTTTCAGGAACGCGATGCCGTCCGTGCCCGGCATCTGGTAATCGGAGATGATCGCGTCGTACTGCTGCTGCGGAAGGATTGCCAGCGCGTCGTCGGCCGAGCTGATCGTATCGACCGTGAAATCTGCGGTGGCCTCGAGGAAGATCTTGCCGATCTCCAGGAGACCGGGTTCGTCGTCAACGTAGAGGACCCGGTGCATGGTGTATCGTCGGTGAGGGTGCGTCAGTCGCGTGGTGATGACCCGGGCACTGCCATCTGGGCCGAGGACCCGGTGTTTCAACCAGTTGATCAAAGAGATCAACGTCCCGGTAATTATACCTGAACTCCCGCTCCCTGGGGAGATTGGCTCCGCTCCCTCTCTTTTTCCAACCAGGTCGAACCCCCTGTTCGTTGGTGGGCGTTCTCTCCTCTCACCGCCCCTTCCCGGGTCTGATTCTCACCGGATCCCGAGACGTATCGCTCGTGTGACCCCGTTCGCTGTCGTGCTGGGCGGTGAAGATGGTTGACAGAGAACTGGTGCGCTCGTGCGGCGGATGCGACCGTCACCTGGTC
>CAYLUL010000100.1:0-6458 GCA_964386835.1 uncultured Methanospirillum sp. | reverse complement strand
GACCGACGTCAACATCTACCACCTCTCCGACGCCGAGCGGCGGGAGCGCGGGATCGAGATGCTGCCGAGCAGCCTCTACGACGCGCACCAGGCGATGCTGGGCGACGACGTGATCCGGAACGCGCTCGGCGACCACGTCGTCTCGGGCCTCGACGCCCTCACCACGGCGGAGTGGGACTCGTTCCGGATGTGCGTCCACCCCTGGGAGCACGAGCGCTACCTGAAGAACTACTAAAACAACTCTTTTTCCGGTCCGAACAGGAGCCGACCGGCTCGTGTCAGGACTGTCACGAGGACGACAATCAGCACCATCCCCAGCCCGAACCAGAGCGCGTACCGCCAGAAGCCCACCAGGTGGAGCAAGCTGTCGTTCACGAACTCCACGATGAAGAAGGAGACGACGACGGCGACGCCGACGGTCACGGTCTCGCGGCGGATGGCGCGGACGGCGGGATCGGTGGGCATACGGAAGTGTGCGGCACGCTGCTACAAAAAGCGGGCGCACGGGGAGAACGCCCCGGTGAGCCAGAGAAAGGAGGTCGGGGAAGTTTGGCTACTCAGTCGCCAAGAACGCGCTCTTTCCCACCCGGGCGTACACCCCGCAGACCGGGCAGACATAGGTCTCGGGGAGGTCTTCGAACGCGGTTCCCGCCGCGACCCCGTTCTTTGGCTCGCCGCGTTCGGGATTATAGATATAGCCGCACGCGAGGCAGCGGTAGCGCCCGGATGCGGCCTCCAGGGCCCTGAAACCGGACTTGCGGACGTTCGCCTTGCCGCAGACAGGGCAGGTGTAGGTCTCAGGGAGGTCTTCGAACGGCGTTCCCGGGGGGATCCCGTTCTTCGGCTCGCCGCGCTCGGGGTCGTAGATGTACCCGCAGGCGTCGCAGATGTACGCTCGATGTTTAACCATGCTCAAAGCTCCTGGTTCCATCACAGGGCATGACACACCCTGATGGATGACGCTACAACAACCCCGATACTTATGAATTTTATGGTCTCTTGATACCATTTGACTTTTATTTTGCCTTATTTGGTACCATACAATCCTTTATTGGTCATCTTATTCGGGCTGCTCCCGGGAGACCCAGGAGGGACGCTGGCTTCTCGGAGCCGGCAGGGCCGAGCGTACGGGCCCTAGAATGGGCCGTCCTGCTCAAACGACCGCCCAAAGCGGATGGCGAGCTCCGCTTTAAAGAGCTCAGCCCCCAGGTATGCCGCGTGATCGAGGCGCGAAACCCGGTCGTCCCGCAGGAGGGTGGAGAGGACGTCCTGCCAGCACCGCCCCCGCACGGCGACATCGTCATGAACGGCGACAATCTGGTCCCCCTCGACCCCGATTCGGAGGTTGCCCCGCGGGTCGTAGACCAGCTCGTCCGGCATGGGCTCGGCTTCCACGGCCCGTTCGTAGACGAGCGGGGGTTCGCGGCGACGGCGCTTCTCTTTGAGGACCAGGAGATCGATCCCCAGGTCCTTCGGATACGGGCGACATCGCGTCAAAACCATCATCTCGGTCGCCCGGCGCATCTCGGCGATCGCGCCCCGGGTCTTGTCCGAATGTTCGGCCGTGAAGACGATGGCAGCACCGATCTCCTGGGCCATTCCGGCGAGGAGAGCCTGAGCGCCCGGCGAGTCCGCGTCCAGGAGCTCGACCACGTTGCCGGCGCCGAAGAAGAGCGGGGCCCCGTAGTCGCGGAACTCGGCAAGCGAGCGGACCAGGCCGGAGCCGACCGGCTGAACCAGCGGGTCGGCGATCAGGGCCTCGCATCCTGCCTTCCGGGCGGCGTCAAGATTCTGCTCGAGCGAGCTGTACCGAGGCACGACGACGGCCGCCGCCCCCGAATCGGCGACCGCGCGGCCGATCACGGGGATGTTCTCCTCCTGGAGCGAGAGGACGAGGTCCGCCCGGAAGAGAGCGGCGGCGATCAGGGCCGGGTCCTGGGTGTCAACGGCGAGCGGCCCGTCGATCCCCTCGAGCTCAGCAAAGCAGCGGGCGACGTCGCACGCCTCCGCATCGAATC
The DNA here is from genome assembly GCA_964386835.1 of uncultured Methanospirillum sp. Taxonomy (GTDB): domain Archaea; phylum Halobacteriota; class Methanomicrobia; order Methanomicrobiales; family Methanospirillaceae; genus UBA288. The sequence goes on along the minus strand of CAYLUL010000100.1, from coordinate 4,440 downwards.
CAAACCCGAGGTCGACGATGTCGGCCCCTTCACGGAACGCACGTTCGACATCTCCGGCCAGATCGGGCCGGCGGTGGGCGTCCATCAGCTCGGCGAGCACCTTGATGCGCGATGTGCCGCCCACCTTCATGGACCGAACCAACAGGTCCCACTCTGCGTTCTTCTCGATCGACCGGATTTTCCGGCAGGCATCCTCGTGCTTGAGGTGCCGGAGCAGGTCATCGGCCGGCACGTCCCGCGAAAACTCGATCCGGCCAAGCTGGGCGACCATCAGGGAGAGGTCGGCCGCGTGTCGTGGGCCACGGAGCACCGGCACTCCAGTCTCCGCCTCGACCGCTGCAAACGAGGCGGTGCACATCCCGGAGACCACTGCGTAGTCGTACGATCTGGCGCGGAGGAGGTTGCGGAGCTGGGACGGTGTCAAAAAGGACGCGATCTCGCCAGTCACCACGACGTCGGCGTCGAGACCGGCAACGGCGGCACGGACGGCCGCCTCGGTCGCGGCCCCCGTTGGAAAGAGGATCGCCATCAGTGCTCCTTAATAGGCCCCGGGAGATAAAGTAACCTGGTCATGCTTGCCTGCGACCTGCACGTACACACTCGCTTCTCGAAGGACGGTGAATCGTCGGTCGAGGCGATCCTCGAACGAGCGGCGGCCGTCGGTCTCGACGCGATCGCCCTGACCGATCACGACACCCTCGACGGCGTCCGGTACGCGGCGAGTCTCGCCCGAACGGGCGTGCTCGTGATCCCGGGCATCGAGGTCAGCACCGCTCAGGGCCACCTGCTCGTGCTCGGCGTGACCGAACCGGTCCCGGCGAAGAGAGACGTGCTTGAGACGATCGACCTGGTCCACCGCCTTGGTGGTATCGCGATCCTGCCCCACCCGTTCCACCGGTTCCGCCACGCGGTCGGCCTTCGCGAGCAGTCGGCCCTCCGCGCCGCCGACGCGGTCGAGGTCTTTAACAGCCGCTACATCGTCGGTTCAGCGAACCGGAAGGCAGCGAGGAAGGCTGCGAAGCTCGGCCGCCCCGCCGTCGGAGGCTCGGATGCCCACCACGCCCGGTGGGTCGGGTACGGCAGGACGCTGGTCGATGCTGAGCCGACGGTCGAGGCGGTGCTCGGGGCGATCCGCGAGGGGCGGTGCTCCCCCTTGGGGAAGATGACACCGCTCCGGAGTTACACCGGCCAGTCGCTTCGCTCCACCTGGCGGCGGGTCCGTCACCGCGTCAAGATATGAGGGTCGCATTCCAGATCGGCTGGTGGGGAGCCGGTTTTGCCGGGTCTCAGCGTCAGCCCGGCTTCTGCACGGTCGAGGGGGAGTTCATCCGCGCCTGCCAGCAGACGAGGATCTTTGCGGACCCGCAGAGAGCCGGGTTCCTGCTGTCGGGCCGGACGGATCGCGGGGTCCACGCCCGCGCCCAGGTCGGCGCACTCACGACCGACCACCCCGAGCGGGTTGGCCCAATCCTGAACCGCGCCCTGCCGCCGGAGATCTGGCTCATCGGGGTCGCGCCCGTCCACGATCTCTGGCACCCCCGGCACGACGTCCGACGCCGAACGTATCGCTACTTCTTTTCCGACCCGAGCCTCGACAGAGCGGCGATGGACCGGGCGGCGGCACGACTGGTGGGCGAACACGACTTCTCACGACTCTGCCGGGCTCGCTCGAAGAACCCGGTCCGCCGGGTCTTCTCCTCGCAGGTCTTCAACGGCAACGAGGGACCTGTCTTTGAGATTACGGCCTGGAGTTACCTCTGGCACCAGGTCAGGTGCATGGCGACCGCACTCGAATCGATCGGGCGCCATGAGAAGGGTGAAGAGCTGATCGGCCAGCTCCTCTCTGGCGAGTGCCGGCGCAACCCTCCGGCAGCACCGTCCGCCGGGCTCGTACTCTGGGAGGTCGAGACCGGGTTTGCGTTCACCCCCGTTCAGAAGGGGGAGCGGCACAACCACTTTCTCTCGGAGACGGCGGACGCTCACCGGGTCCAGGCTGGGCTCGCCGAACGGCTCCGGGACGACTGATCAGGCCGGGCGGGCCTGAACATCCCCGGGCAGGAGCCGGTCGATCATGAACTTCGGAATCTGGTCCGAGGTCCGTATGGCGAGGCGGAAGGTGGCATCGCTGCCGGTCATCCCCCGGTACTCTGCATCGAGGGTGAAGTCGAAGGAGAGGAGCGCGACGCCGAGCAGGGTGACGGTCCCGTGCTTCGCCGTGATCTGCCGCGTCTCGTTGAGATGGATCTCGTACGGTACCTTATCAACCGAAAGACTGACGCGGTCGGGATAGGGGATCGCAACGATCGAGATGTTGCCGATCTGGACCTGTTCGCCGTGCGGGAAGACCACGTCGTACGTGACGGTGTAGGGGTAGCTCGTCGTCCCGGAGGACGGGGCGATCGCAACCGAGAATGTCAGGATGGCCAGGATGGCGACAAGGAGGATAAGACCGATCCCGGCAAGGGCAAGGGTCAGGCGCCAGTTTCGACGCTGGGGGTGCACCGTGAGGGGTCTCGACGGCGGCGCAGGGCGGGGCAACGGGCGAGGGGACTCCGGCGGGGCGGCAGGGGGTGGTGTCTTCTCCTCCCGGACTGGGGAGGTGGAGGGTTGTTCCTCGGGTATCTCGAAGTACAGGTCCTCATCGCTCATGGCAGAGATCTCGGAGCACCCGGGCATAAGGGTTGTGCCGGGGCCGCATGTTTAAGAGCGGCGGCACCCAAACTAATGATGAATCGTGATGAATCCACTCCCCTCCGAGGAGTTCGTCCAGAAGTGCACCACCGCGTGCGCCGGATGCACCTCCTCGCTCTCTTTGCGATACGTCCTGAAGGCGGCAGGGCCTGACACGGTCCTCGTCGTGCCGGCCTGCTGTACGGCCGTCCTCCAGGGGGTCTACCCGGCCACAGCGATGAACGTCACCGTCTACAACATCGCTTTCGCCGCGGCAGCCGCCACCGCCTCCGGAATGGCTGCCGCCTTCCGCCGCCAGGGCCGGTCGACGAATGTGATCTGCTACGCCGGCGATGGCGGCACGGTCGACATCGGCATTCAGGCCCTCTCGGGAGCGCTCGAGCGGGGTACGGACTTTCTCTACATCTGCTACGACAACGAGGCGTACGGCAACACGGGCATGCAGCGTTCCGGTGCAACCCCGATCGGCGCGGTGACGACCACGACGCCGGCCGGAAAGACCGATGCGAAGAAGGACATTGACCGGATCGTGGCCGCTCATGGCGTTTCGTACATGGCGACGGCCTGCGCCGCGTACCCCCAGGACCTCTACGCCAAGGTGAAGAAGGCCCTTTCTATCCCCGGGCCGAAGTTCATCCACCTGCTCAGCCCCTGCCCGCCGGGCTGGCGCTATCCCACCGAGCGGTCGGTGGAGGTTGGCAAGCTTGCGGTGAAGACCGGCCTCTGGGTGCTCTACGAACGGGAACACGGCAAACTCACGATCAACCCGGTCTCGAAGGTCGCGATGAAGCGGCCCGCCCCGATCGAGGACTACCTCAAGGTCCAGGGGCGGTTCCGGGGCATCTCGAAAGAGGCTCAAAGTGCCCTCGTCGCCGCGATGGAGCAGCATCACCGGCGCCTGCTCGCTGAGGAGGCCGGGTCATGCTGACGATCGCGACCGGCAACAAGGCCGTCGCCGCCGCGGCGAAGGAGGCCCGGCCCGGCGTGGTCGCCGCCTACCCGATCACGCCGCAGACCGAGATCGTCGAACAGCTCGCCAACTATGTCGCCGACGGGTCACTCGACGCCGACTATATACCGGTCGAATCCGAGCACTCCGCAATGGCCGCCTGCATCGGGGCGTCCGCCGCCGGTGTCCGTACCTTCACGGCGACCTCGTCCCACGGGCTGCTCTACATGCACGAGATGCTCCACTGGGCCGCCGGCGCCAGGACGCCGGTCGTGATGGCGAATGTGAACCGTGCGCTCGGGCCGGGCTGGAACACCTGGGCCGAGCACACGGACGCCTTCTCTCAGCGCGACACCGGCTGGCTCCAGGTCTTCGTCTCCACGGTCCAGGAGGCGTACGACGCGACACTGATGGCATTCCGGATCGCCGAAGACGAGCGGGTGCTCCTGCCCGTGATGGTGAACCTGGACGGCTTTGCCCTCTCGCACATCACCCAGTCGCTCGAGACGGCCGAGGTCGGAGACTTCATCCCGCCGTTCCATCTCCCGCATGCAATCGACACCGGGAACCCCCGCGGGTACGGGACGATGACCGGCCCGGATATCTACTACCGATTCCGATGGGACATCGAACGGTCGATGCGGGCCTCACGCGCGGTGATCGAGGAGACCGAGGGCGAGTTCGCCCGCCGGTTCGGCCGGGCATATGGTCCGACCGAGGAGTACCGGTGCGAGGACGCGGACGTGGTTGTCGTCGCCCTCGGCACGCTCGGCAAGGAGGCGGAGGTCGCGGTGGACCAG
>CAYLUL010000099.1:0-6585 GCA_964386835.1 uncultured Methanospirillum sp. | reverse complement strand
GGGTGGGAAGCGGAACGGGAACTGAACATCGACCGGAAAGGTAGAAGTCATCAGCCGGCTCCCGGCGGTTCATCGGCGGACTTCATCGCCTGCTTCGGGGGATGGTTCAGAAGGCGCCGTGCTGCGCCGTCGGGGTACTGTAACGAGGACGATCTATATCAATGGTTCAGGGAGGAGAGTCGTCGACGCTCTCCGTTGGGGGCGGCAGTGGTCCATCACGTGGGCCTCATCGTCCCGGTGCGGAGTTCGCGCTCGTCGCACATCTCGCAGAGCCGCTCTGGATCACGCGGCCGATAGAGGTGAAGAAGAAGGTCGATCCCTCGCCCGGCATCGACTCAACGCGGACGGTTATGCCGTTGAGCGGTTACAGCGTTGCCGTGATCGAGGCGGTGATGCTGGGTTAATGGGTCCATTCAAGTATTTTGGTATCAGGACCGACAGCCTTCGTCACGCAATCTCGCATGGTGGCAAAATGCGGGCAGGCGAACCCGATCGGGTTTCCTTTGCTGATGCATGATGCAAATGCGATCGCCTCCGCCCCTCTCTCCACGAGCATTTTTGCCCGCGGTATTGCCTTTTTACCGGGGCACCCGCCGCACGTCACGAACCCGACGATATCGACAGGACCGGTCTCCTTGAATGCCCCCTTCCCGCCTCGTGCCACAAGAAAATCCGTGGTCCCCGGGCACATGTCCTCGGTCATCATGCAGCGGATGATACCAACTTTCATGCGAGTGGATCATCCCGACATCCGATAATCCCTTTGGTAGTGAACGGAGCCCTGCCCCGACCGGGAAGGGGAGTCTCCCGATAGGATTTCCCGTTATCTACCCAACTATTTTCTCGACGCTTGCGAGTCAGCGGCGATATCTCCCCTGCAGGTGGTAGATCAGCACGCCTGCCAGCACGACCGCACTTCCAGCGACGACAGATGCTATCGGCAGCATAACGGCGAGAAGGAGACAGCCCAGAAGACCCAGTATCGCCAGGTTCCTGCCATACAATCGCTCATCCTCCCGGAGGGTGTACGCTGACAGGTTCGTGACCGCATAGTACAGGAGCACGGTAAAGGAACTGAACCCGATCGCCGCGCGTACATCTGCCAGCAGTGCAACCCCGACCAGGATGATGCCGACCGTCACCTCGGCGAGGTGCGGAACTCTGTGCACCGGGTGAACCCGTTCCAGGTACGAGGGCATTCTGTGATCCGCCGCCATCGCAAACAGCGTCCGGCTGACGCCGGTCATCAGGGAGAGCAGCACGCCTAGGGTCGCGACCGTGGAGCCGATCCGGATGACCCACTCCCACTGGCCGAAACCCGCCTCTTCTACCGCCGTCACCAGGGGAGCGCTGGACTGGGAGAGCGCGACCGGGCCCGCGACGAGTAGTGCGGAGATGACAACCGCGGCATAGACACAGAACGTGATGCCAAGACCAAGACCGATGGCCCGGGGGATGGACGTCCCGGGATCTCTGACCTCCTCGCCCAGCGTGGCGATTCGCGAGTAGCCGGCAAAGGCAAAGAACCAGATCCCTGCGGACTGCAACACCCCGTAGATGCCGTTCGAACCGGGGAACGGCGCCAGGTTCTCGAGACTCGGCTCGCCGCCGAAGAGGAGGAGAACGACCACGGCGAGGGAGACGAGGACGACCGAGACCATGACTTTCGTTGCGGCGGCGGCCTTCTCGATCCCGTAGTAGTTCAGCACGGTGAACGCGATCACCGCACCCGCGGCCAGGGAGCGTGCGTTGTCGGGGGCCAGGTAGTAGCCGAAGGTGAGAGCAACCACGGCGCAGCTGGCGAATTTGCCGACTACGAAACTCCATCCCGCGACCCAGGCCCATCCCTCGCTCAACCGTTCCCGTGCGTACACATAGGTACCGCCCGATGCCGGATACAGGCGGGCGAGCTGCGCAGAAGAACTGGCATTGAAGTAGGCGACACAGGCCGCGATGGCCAGGCCGACGATCAACCCCGCCTGCGCCGCCTCCGCCGCCGGTGCGAGGGCCGTGAAGATGCCGGCTCCGATAATGGAGCTGAGCCCGATGAAGACGGCGTCTCCTGTTTTCAGCCTGCGCGAGAGCCGGTTTGCCTGCGTTTCGTCACCGGGCATATCATCATCCATAGCGCTCCTCTGTTCATCTTCGCAACCACGGGGGGGGAGGAGTCATGATGGTCCGGGGCCCGATATATCCGTGCCGATCGGCTCTCTCTCGACACTGCACCCGATGAACGCTCCGGACCGTCGGTCGGCATCCGGCAGGCAACGGGAGTGTTCGTCACCCCCAGATGGGATCGTCCCCGAACCGCTCCGTCCAGAAATCAGCAGGACTCTGTTCGAGATCCCTCGCGAGATCCTCGATCCGGAACGAGAAGACATGGTTCGTGCAGTACTCGACCAGGAGATCGTACGCCTTCTTGAGGCGGATCGTCATCTCGTGCGCCGCCGCCGGGTCCTGCTGTGAAACGTCGGGATGCCAGACCTTGATCTGTTCGTGGTATCTCTGGCGGATCTCGTTCAGACTGGCATGCTCCTGTATCCCCAGCACCTCTGCCGCCTCCCTGAGGACCGCGGGAGTGATCTCGGCCATAAAACACCAGTCTGTTCATCCGGGGATCATGGTATCACCGTAGATCCGGGACCAGCTTTTTTTGCTAAGGGTTACAGATACTCCGAACGCGATGGCCCGCGATCCGCACCCACTGATCTACCTCAACAACGCCGCGACCAGCTGGCCGAAACCGCCGGAGGTGCTGGCCGCGATCGCGGACTCCCTCGCCCTCCCCGTCTTCGGGTCCGGGAGGACGACCGGGACTCAGGGGGAGGACTACATCACGCGGGCCCGGGAGGGGCTCTCCGCTCTCCTGGGAGGAGACCCTCCCGAACACCTTGTGTTCACCCATAACGCGACGGATTCCCTGAACGTCCTGATCGCCGGTTTTATGGCCGGAATTAAGGGAGAATGCCACGTCCTCGCCACGGCACTGGACCACAACTCCGTGCTCCGGCCACTCCACGAGTACGAGCGGCAGCGCCGCATCCGGCTGGACACCATTCCCTTCGATGAGTGTCGTGTCCGGCCGGAAGCGGTCGAGGCCTCCATCCGGCCCGATACCCGGCTCATGGTCATGACCCACGGCAGCAACGTGCTCGGCTCGGTGCAGGATATCCGGGCGATCGGAAAGATCCTGCACGACCACGGGGTCTACTTCATCGTGGACGGGGCGCAGACCGCCGGTCATATTCCTGTCGACCTGAAGGACCTCCCGGTCGACGCCTTCGTCTTCACCGGCCACAAGGGCCTCCTCGGCGTCCCGGGGACGGGGGGATTCTACATCCGGGACCCGGAGGCGATCGCACCGGTCCGGTTTGGCGGGACCGGGACGGACTCGTTCTCGCTCCTCCAGCCCCGCGGGATGCCGGAGCGGTTCGAGATCGGGACTCATAACTACCCCGGCCTGGCAGCGCTCGCGGCCGGGGTGGCGTTCATCGAAGGACAAGGGATACCATCAATCATGGAAAAGGCGGAGAGGCAGACCGCGTTTCTCGTCCGGGAACTGCAGCACGAGGAGAACATCACCATCTACAACGACCGCCCGGACCTGCCGATCGTCGCCTTCAACATCCGGGGCCTGCAGAACGACGACGTGGGATTCATGCTGGCCCGCGCCTACGGCGTCATCGCTCGCACAGGGCTGCACTGTGCCCCCCAGGTCCACAGGGCCATCGACGGCGGGGAGGGCTGCATCCGGCTCAGCCTCTCGTGGGCCACGACCGATGAAGAGTGCCGGATTGCAGCAGATGCCATACGGAGGATTGCCAGGAATGCGGATTCTACGGTCGGTCAGGCATAAGGCCTGTGCGGATGGCTCCTTCATGAAGGAGTTCCTCCTCGACGCTTCCGTGCCGGCGGAGTTCTTCACCTACCTCCGGGACTTCGGCGAGGTCGAATCGCTTCCCGGCGTCGGGGACGGGTTCTACAAGTTCGAGAAGCCCGACTGGTTCTCCATCAAGGGGTTTGCCGGCGACACCACCGTCGAGGTCAGGTTCAAGAAAGAGGTGATGGACCTGACGATGGACTTTGTCTACGTCCTCTTCACCACGTACGGGAAGGGCCCGAAGGACCTTGCCGTGCTGAAACGGCGGGAAGAGGCCCTCGGCGAGCGGGTCCGAAAGCACCTCTACGGGGTGTGAGGGCCGGAGGGGTCCGTGCCGCTGGACGTGTTCGAGGAGTACGCGGAGGACTATGACCGCTGGTTCGACGAGCACCGCGACGAGTACCTCGGCGAGCTCGCCCGTATCCGCGCGGTGCTCCCCCCGCTCGACGCCGTCGCTGTCGAGGTCGGGGTCGGCTCCGGGAGGTTCGCCGCACCCCTCGGGGTCGCGCTCGGTGTCGAGCCATCGCAAGCCCTCGGCCGGATGGCCCGTCGGAGGGGGATTGACGTCGTTCGGGGCAGGGCCGAGGCACTGCCCATCAGGAACGAGTCCTGTTCGTCCGCCCTGCTGATCACGGTCATCTGTTTTCTGAACGACCCGGTCCCGGCGTTCAACGAACTCCACCGGATCCTTGTCCCCGGGGGTTTCCTCGTCGTCGCATTCATCGAACGCGGGGGGCGGATACACCAGAGCTCTCTCCGGGAGGGCGGAAAAGGACGGTTCCTCTCCCGTGCCCGTTTCTACTCGCCCGATGAGGTGCGGGCGCTCCTCGAGGGTGCCGGCTTTCGCCTGGCCGGGCTGGACTGCCGGGCCGGTTTCTGCGTTATCGCAGCACGGAAGGACTGAAACGGCGGGGCGGACTCGACTCTCCAGGCGGAACCCGCATCGCCGTGCACCGTGCCCGTCACGACCCGGCGTCTGCCTCATGGGGGGAGAGAGACGGGCTCCTTCGAGTTCCTGTCCAGAGAGGAGGGATGGGTGCGGCATCTCTGGATAGATATACCATCAGGCGCAGATCTGAACTGTATGCCGTCCCCGCTCCGCACCCTTGACTTTTTCAGGGACTCGTACGAGCCGCGTCTGGCCCAGCTACAGAAGGAGCGAGAGCGGGGCACGAAGGTCGTCGGAACCTTCTGCCTCTATGTCCCGGACGAGATCATCTTTGCGGCCGGCGCCGACCGGGTCGTGCTCTGCGGCGGAAGAGCGGACCCGATCTCCGTGGCAGAGCAATCGCTGCCGAGGAACATCTGCCCCCTGGTCAAGTCCTCGTTCGGTGCGGTGGTCGACGCGTGCTGCGGGGGGGATCTCTCGTGCCCCCACGTCTCCCTGGTCGACGCGGTGGTCGCGGAGGCGACCTGCGACGCGAAGAAGAAGATGTACGAAGTCCTCGCCGACTACGTGCCCACCTACGTCATGGACCTCCCGCAGAGGCCCGGAACCGCCGAGGCCCGCGAGTACTTTCTCTCCGAGCTCCGGCGGTTCGCCGCGTTCATGGAGGGTCTCACCGGAACCGCCGTGACCGAGGACGCCCTGAGGCGGGAGATCCGGTCGGCGAACGAGACGCGGCGGCTCCTCCACCGGCTCTTCGAGCTGCGGAGGCGCGACCCTCCCCCGATCAGGGGGTCCGAGGTCCTCCGGGTGATGCAGAAGCAGTACTTCCTCGCTCCCGATCAGTTCCGCGAGGGCGTCCGCCGGCTCTGCGATGAGGTGGAGCGGGTCGTACCGGACGCCCGTACTGGTCCGCGGATCATGATTGCGGGATGCCCGATGGCGGCCGGGAATACGAAAGTGCCGGACCTCATCGAGCAGAAAGGCGGGGGGATCGTCGTCGAGGAGAGCTGCACGGGGACGCGGTCGTTCTGGGACCTGGTGGACGAGGAGGCGGACCCCAGGACGGCCCTCGCGAAGCGGTACCTGGCGATCCCGTGCGCCTGCATGACACCGAACGACGAGCGGGTCGCCCGCATCGCGGACCTCGCGAAACGGTACGACGTCCAGGGCGTGGTCTATTACACCCTGCAGTTCTGCCACGGCTACAACATCGAACGCCTGCGCGTGCAGCAGGCGCTGAAGAAAGAGAAGATCCCGATGCTCGCGATCGAGTCGGACTATGGGGACGCGGACCTGGAGCAGATCGGGATCCGCATCGATGCCTTCCTGGAGATGATCACGTGATCACCGCAGGCATCGACGCGGGCGCGGCCACGACGAAGGTGCTCCTGTTGCGGGACCGCGAGATCGTGGGCTACCAGATCGCCGGCACTGCCTTCGATTTCCTGACCGCGGCCGGGACGATGTTCGACGAGCTCCTCGCGGATCATGGTCTGGGACGGCAGGACGTCGGAGCGGTGTATGCGACCGGGTACGGCCGGAACGCCATCTCGTTTGCAGACAGGTCGATCAGCGAGATCACGGCCCACGCCCGGGGAGTGTCGTTCCTCTTCCCCGACGTGAATGGGATCATCGATGTCGGGGGCCAGGACTCCAAGGTCATCGTCGTGGAGGACGGGAGGGTCACGGACTTCCTCATGAACGACAAGTGCGCTGCAGGAACGGGGAAGTTCCTGGAGTCTACCGCGAAGGCCCTGGAGGTGCCGATCACCGACCTCGGCGATCTGGCACTCGCGTCCGATTGCCCGGCCGGCAT
>CAYLUL010000098.1:0-6618 GCA_964386835.1 uncultured Methanospirillum sp. | reverse complement strand
TACGCGGCCGCCGCGTCGATCACGGTCTCATCGTCGAACGGACGGCCCATCAACTGGAGGCCGACCGGGAGGCCGTCCACGTCGCCGCATGGCACCGAGATCGCCGGGACGCCGGCGAGGTTCGCGGGCACCGTGAGGACGTCGGCGAGGTACATCGAGAGCGGATCGGCCAGTTCGCCGAGTCGGAACGCGACCGTTGGCATCGTCGGTCCGGCGAGCAGGTCGACCGAACCAAAGAGGCGCTCAAAGTCACGGGCGACGTTCGCGCGGGCGGTCTGAGCTTTCCCATAGTACCGCCCGTAGTAGCCCGCCGAGAGCGTGAAGGTCCCGAGCAGGATCCGGCGGCGGACCTCTTCGCCGAAGTGCGTTCCGCGGACACCGGTGAAGGCGTCGTGCCAGGACTGGTAGACCTCGCCGCCGGGTCCGTACCGGACACCGTCGTACCGGGCAAGGTTCGAGGATGCCTCGGAGGTGCAGGTGACATAGTAGGCCGCGAGCGCGAACGCCATGGAGGGCATCGAGACGGGGATGATCGTCGCACCACAGGTAGCGAGCGTCTCGATCGCCTCGTGGACTTTCGCCGCGACGCGGGGATCGACCCCCTCACCGAAGAACTCGGCAGGGACCCCGATCCGCCGTCCCCTGACGCTTGGTACCGGGTCGTGCTCATAAGGGAGGCCCTGCATCGTGGTGTCACGCAGATCGGGCCGGCTGATGACCCGGAAGAGGGAGGAGACCTCGCCCACCGTCCGGGCCATCGGGCCGATCGTCTCGAGTGAGTTCGCGTACGCGATCAGGCCGTACCGCGAGACTCGCCCGTAGGTCGGCTTCAAGCCGACGATCCCACAAAAGGCGGCGGGACAGCGGATCGAACCGCCGGTATCGGTCCCAAGTGCGAGATCCGCGAGCCCGGCGGCGACCGCAGCGGCCGAGCCCCCTGACGATCCGCCGGGAACGCGGCTCGGGTCGACCGGGTTCAAGGTCGGCCCGAAGCCCGAGTTCTCGGTCGTGGTCCCCATCCCGAACTCATCCATATTGGTCTTGCCGTTGATGGCGGCACCCGCTTCACGCAGCAGAGTCACCACGTGGGCGTCGTAGGGGGGAACATATCCCTTCAGAATGCGCGATCCGCAGGTCGTCTCCAGGCCGGCGGTCGAGATGTTGTCCTTGACGGCGACCGTTCTGCCGACGAGCAGGCCCGAATCGCGACCCGGGTCGTCTGAACGGAGGAGATAGGCGTTGAACCGGTCCTCCATCACATCACCCTCGGGGCCTTCACGAACCCTTCCTCGTTCTCCCGGGCGTTCTCCAGCACCGCCTCGTGCGGCAACGACTGGCAGACCACGTCCTCCCGGAGGACCGTATGCAGGCTCCGCTCCCCGGTGCGTTCCTCGCCCAGGGTATCCAGTATATCAAAATATTCGAGGATCCGGTTGAACTGCGCGGTAAAGGTCGGCAGCACATCAGCCGGAATCCCCACGTCCGCGAGCTCGGCGATCCGCCGGACATCGCTCTCATCGACCATGCTCGTTCCTCTCCAGGGTGGTTAAGTACCCTCGCACCGCGTTTTTATAACCGTTATGACGGGACAGGCGGCGTATCTCCCGCCAGACACCCGAACCGTACTGCATCGCTTTCTTTGGATACCCCGCGATTTCGGCAGGAATTCGGGTCACGGCAACTTCCCTGAGCGCCGCTTTTCCCATGCCATCGCCAACGAGGTGCGTCGCCGAAAGCGCGCGCACCGCCCGAAGGACCGCGGGGTCGAGGTACGGCATCGAGAGATAGCACCCGTGGAGGCCAGCAGTGCCCTGGTCACGGGCCCTCTGGACGGGGAGCGAGGCGAAGTCGCGAGCGAGCATCGCCCCGGGGTCAGCAGCGCCGGCGTACCGTGCGTAGCCACCGAAGACCTCATCGGCTCCCTGCCCCGCCAGGATTCGTTCGTGTCCATGTGAGCCAGCCCACTCGGCGATGAAGTAGAGGGTCGCTGCGATCGAAGCGTTCAGGGGGCTCTTCTCCGGGATCACCCGCAGCACCTCGCTCAGCACGTCGGGAAGGCGTTCGGGCGGGATGATCACCTCGGAAAGGTCGAGATGGAGCAGGTCCGCGACGTGGCGGGCTCGCGTGAGGTCGTGGCTCCCTTCGAGCCCGACCGCGACGCAGGGGCGGCGGGCGATCGCCGCGATCAGGGCAGAGTCAACGCCGCCAGAGAGCGCCACGACGCCCTCGTCCGCCCGGCGCCGAATCGCGCGATCGATCGCGTCCCCGAGCGAGAGCTCCGGCACCTCCGGCTCGATCCTTCGAACGGTCATCCGTCCCTGCTGCAACTCCCCCGGAGGACACTCCCCCGGGATGATCCCGAGCAGGTCGCGTCCGCGCCATTCGCCGATCTCGAAGAGAAACTCCCCATCGAGACGCGCCACCAGGGGGTCCTCCCCGCGGACCAGCGCTTCGAGCCGGGACGGGGAACAGCGCCGACCGTCGAGCTCGGTCCATCCTCGCAGCAACATTCCTGTTCGCGTCTGGCGGAGAAGGAGAAATAATAAATGACTCGCTCTGCCATGCAGCTCCACGTATGATCGGGCGAGGATTGGACGAAGACGAGGACGACTACCTCGATGACGAGGGAGAAGCAGAGCTCGCGAAAGAGGATGAGGGCGTGAAGGAGTGGATCGACCCGTCCGCTGATATGGATGACGTGGCGGACGACATCTTCGTGGAGTGCGAGGACGATGTTGTCTGCATCGCAGCCCGACTCGAGGGGCTTGACCCGGACCTTCGCTGGGAACTCCTGGAGTCCAACCTGCTGAATGCCTGGCAGGTCTTTTACTACATCTTCCGCTTTGAACCCGATGACCTGACCCGCGAGCGCCTCGAACTCGAGCCTGCCCTGGCAGCTCGCTCCGGCGTCCTCCTCGAGCACCGGGACCTCTTCGAGCTCGTCTTCATCGTCCGGGATCGCCGGGGCTTCATCGGTGTGAGCGATGGGGAGACCCTGCTCGCCCGGTTCGAGGGGAGCGATGCCTACGACGAGGCACGCGCCTACGTCGACCAGAACGCCTAGACCGAGTCGGCCGCGGTGATGAGGGCTGGATCGACCCGCGCGCGGACCACCGGCGGGAGCGAGCCCCAGCGGGCGACCAGGCGATCGAAGACCGCGCAGACGCCGGTGATCCGGGCTGGATCGAGATGGGCAAGGACCGACCGGTTGCCGGGTCGAAGGTCGTTGCAGAGCCGCGTGGCCCAGGCATCGGCGAGCACGGGGTCTGGCGCGAACACCGTGACGGCATCAGCCACGCCGAAAGAGACCGAGGGGCCGACCGTCGCGGACGAGGTGCAGCACCCCCACACCTGGCCCGTGGGCGGCAGGACGAAGGCGAACCGGTCGGAGTAGGCGGAGGCGCCGGCATGGACGCCGATGCGCAGGGGCCGATCCGTGACGAACGCGATGTCGCCGCCGTTCTCGACCACGCCAAAGGATGCACCTGCCCTGACCATCGCCTCGACACCGGCAGTTGCCACCGCCCCGGCCACCGCGGCCATCGGCCCCACTCCAGCATCGTCTGAGGCATCGACCATGCGGCGCACGACCGGGTGGTCCTCTGCAGATCCGCAGGGTTCGAGGCTCGCGAGCAAGAACGGATCGCGTGCCGCCGCTCGTTCGATCGCGGCCCTGGCCTCCATGATCGCCTCCTTCGCCGCGCGAAGGTGCGCCTCCTCCTCGGCGAGAAGGGTGGCGTGCGTCTCGCGCTGGTGGAAGCGTTCGCGGATCATCAGAGCTGCATCGAAAGGGCCTGGTGCGGGCAGGCGAGCACACACTTCCTGCAGAGCACGCAGCGCGACTCGTCCACGGTCAGGCACCACGCCTCATCGAAGGCGAAGACGTCCTGAGGGCAGATGGAGATGCATGCCCCGCAGTCGACGCATTCGTCGCGGTCGTACAGGATCGTTCGATCGAGGCGGCGGGTCGTTGCGCCGAGGGCCTCCATCCGCTCTCGTACGAGCTGGCAGGCCTCATCGGGCACCTCGATCAGGGCCTCTCCTTCGTGCGAGTCGATCTGCGCCCGCTCGACATTGATCAGGACGCCCGTGTCCCGCACCACCTGGGCGATCACCGGCTCCCGGCCCCGTTTTCGCGAGAAGGTCACGACGAGTTTCATTCTCGTCCCCTCCCGATCAGGCGTGAGAGATTGTTCGCGGTCAGCATCCCGACTACGCGCCGATCGGCGTCCACCACCGGCAGGGCGCTGATGTTGTTGCGCCGCAGTTTCTGGGCGGCGATGTCGACCGGTTCATCGGGCACGGTGGTAATGACGCGACGCGTCATGACATCCGCCACCGATCGGGCCCGCTCAGGCCGGAGAACGGCCTTGGAGAGGTCATAGGTGGTGACGATGCCGGCAAGCCGCCCCCCGGCGTCCAGCACGACCAGATGGTTGGTCTCGCCCTTCAGGAGCCTCTGTGCCGCATCGGTGACCGGGTCGTCGCCGGTGATCGAGACGGCCTGTCGGTCCATGATCTCACGGACGCGGGGTCCCTGCGTGGTCTCGCGCATGGGCCGGGCGGATCTGGTCGCGTCGATCCGCCGGGTGGGGAGCGCCAGGGTCATTCTGCCCGAGGTGATCCGCTCGCCGAGATCCTCAGCGACCTGACGTGCACGCCGGTACGAGGAGAGGGGAGAGGTCGTTACCTCTTCGCCCTCGATCTCGATCTTCCCGGAGCGCAGTTCGGCGTACGTGACCTTCCGGAGGGTGGGACGAGTGCGTTCGGGGACGGAGTAGTCGACCACGTCCACCTCGATCGCTGCATCGGTCACCGCGGTGGCGCGGACCGTCTCGATGTCGAGGACCGGGATCGGAATGCCAAGCCCGACATAGAGCGTGACCCCATACCCGTGCATCGTGGCGGCGCGGAGATACTCGGGGTTCATGCCCTTCAGGTCGCCGCTCACCATCAGGGTCCCGAACCCTCCTGCCGGCGAGTGCTGGGTGCCCTCACCGACGACAATCCCCTCCCCCCCGCCGAGGAAGATCGGGACGCCCGTCCCGATGTACCGGAAGGTGGGGTCGTTGGAGATCGGGTTCAGGACGCCTGCGCCGGAGTAGGTCACGTTGCTCTGGTTCGGAAGGAGCATCCCCATGTAGGTGTGAAGCACCCGGTCAGAGGTGTTCACCGCCGCGTTGTACCGCTGGTAGGCGTTCCTGGGGTTCACCATCACTGCCTGGTTGAGATCCGAGAGGACCACCTCCGTCCGGACCGTCCTCCGGGGATAGCAGTCGGTTCCACGGGAGGAGGCCCGGACCTCGACCGAGTTCCCGGAGACCAGGTCCTCGATCACGTGCGCTCCACCGTATTGATCCCGCCGTGTCTCGGACTGCTGGGTCGCACCGAGGTAGGCGTCCACCGCGGCGATCCCGGCATATGCCTCGACATCGTTCACCCAGACCCGTTCCATCCGAATCGGAGGGTCGGCGTGCCCGAAGTTCAGGAACACCCCTGATGAGCACATCGCTCCGAAGGTCCCGGTCGTCACGACGTCCACCTCGGCAAGTGCGCCCTCTTCCCCGAGCTCGGCGACCAGGTCCGGCATCCGTTCGGCCGTCACCACGACGGCGTTGCCGTCCCTGATCCGCTCGTTGACCAGGTCGATGGTCCTCTCCATGGTGATCGGTTCACTGCGTGAATAGAAAAACGTTTTCGTATTACTGTTGCGCATATGAGGCGGGGCTTTTTGTCAGGGCGCCACCATATCTCCTCATGGAGATCGAGGCGTTCACCAGGGAGATGGAGGAACTTGCGCCTCCTGAGCTCGCCGAGCCCTATGACGAGGAGCGGATCGGGCTCGTCGTGGAAGGGACGAGATCCGTGCACCAGGTTGCCGTCGCCCTGGACGCGACGGTCCGGGTGGCGGAGGACGCGGTCGCGCTCGGGGCGGACGTTCTGGTCGTGCACCACTCCCCACTCTTCGTGCCCGTCCACCGGGTGACCGGCGAGACCGCTCGCCTGCTCCGGGTGATCCTGGGCGCGGGAATGCACCTCTATGTGATGCATACCAACTTCGACCGCGCAGCGGGCGGAATCAACGACGCCCTCGCCGACCTGCTCGGCCTCACCGAGCGGCAGGCTCTTTCCATGGGGCTCGTGGGGCGGACGTCGACCGATCTTGAGGCGATAGCCGCGGCGGTCGGCCCTCTTCGAGCCTTCGGACCCGTCTCACGGATCGAGCGGCTCGCGATCGTCGGCGGCAGCGGGTTCGACCCCGAGTTAATCCGGGAAGCGGCCGATCTCGGCGCGGACGCCTTCCTCTCGGCAGAACTGAGGCATCACATCGCACGGGAGTCCCCCATCCCCTGCCTGGAGTCGACCCACTATGCCCTCGAGGCGCCTGGCATGCGAGCGCTCGCCGAACGGAAAGGCTGGACATATCTTGACGACCCGCCCGCGCTCCGGCTGTTCGGGTGACCGGCGTTCATGGCCGACGGAACCCGGTCCAGCGCCTATCGCCCCCTCTCGGAGCGAACACGACGGGCAGTCCTTGACTGCTACGGCGAGCAGGGGCGCCGTGCGCTGGAGGCGGTCGAGTCCGGGTCGGTCAAGCGGTATCTCGACTTCGTGGTG
>CAYLUL010000097.1:0-6713 GCA_964386835.1 uncultured Methanospirillum sp. | reverse complement strand
CACCGTATGCGCCAGTTGATGATAGTCGAGACCGACCCCGGCGGTTCGACGACCCGCCCTCTTGCCGACGACCAGGCTTTCGAGGTCGTCCGGATTGAGCACCTTTCCCGGGTCTTCGGACGAGGGGCCAGCGCCGTCACCGCCCTCGACGACGTCTCGTTCTCGATCCGGCGGGGCGAAATCTTCGGGCTTCTTGGGCCGAACGGTGCCGGGAAGAGCACCCTGATCCGGATTCTCACGACCCTCCTCGCCCCCACCGCCGGAACGGCGCGGGTCGGCGGGTATGACCTCGACCGCGAACCAGAACGCATCCGCGCGGTGATCGGTGTCTGCCCTCAGGCGGGCACCCTCGACCTGGAACTCTCGGCCTGGGACAACCTGGCGTTCTACGGCCACCTGGTGGACTATCCCGTGGAGAGACTCGCCGACCGGATCCGGGAACTCCTCGCGTCGGCGGGCCTCGAGGACCGGGCGACGAGCCGGGTCGGGACCTTCTCCGGGGGGATGCGCCGTCGGCTCGAGATCGTGCGGGCCTTCATCCACCGGCCCCAGGTGATCTTCCTGGACGAGCCGACGATCGGGCTCGATCCCGAAGCGCGGCACGAGGTCTGGGAGCAGATCACTCGCCTGAACGCGGAGAAGACGACCGTCGTCCTGACCACCCACTCCATGGAAGAAGCCGAGCGGTTCTGTGACCGGCTCGCGTTCATCGACAACGGTCGGCTGATTGCGCTCGACACCGTGGAGCACCTGCTCGGGCTGGTCCCCTCCGGAGATGTGATCGAGGTCGGGTGCGAGCACGTCACCGACGAGGTGCTCGACCGCCTCCGGTCGGACTCACGGGTCATCGCGGTCGAACTGCGTGGAAAAACCCTCGCAGTCCGGGCGACGAACGGGGGGCGGCTCGTGCCCGCGCTGCTCCAGGTCTTCGAGGACGCGGGCCTTTCGATCACAACGCTCTCGATCCGGTCGCCCTCGCTCGAGGACCTCTTCATCTACCTGACCGGGAGACGTTTCGGACCCGGCGCACTCGTTCCCGCCGCTGACACGGACGCCGGGAGGGGACCGTGATCCGGAGCACGATCGCGATCTTCTCTCGCGACTTCAAGAAGTTTCTCTCCAATCCGTTCGTGCTGCTGATGACCCTCTTCATGCCGATCGCCTACCTGGTCGTCTTCGGCAACGCGATGGGGGGAGCGATCACCGGGGTCCCCATCGGGATCGTCCAGGAGGACCCGTATGTCGATGAGACCCCGCTCTTCCAGGCCTCCTCGGCGGCGCTTTCCCACCTGGCGGCACCCGGTGAGGAGGACACCTTTCGGGTCCGGGTCTTCTCAAGCGAGGCGTCCGCCAGGACAGCTCTTGAGAAGGGGGAACTCTCCGCCGTCGCGGTCTTTCCCTCGGAGGTCTCGAACAGACACGCAGTCCGGCTCTATCTCGACAGTTCTGACTTCGCAACGCCTGCCCTGGTTGAGTCCGGTATTCGCACCACGCTCGGACTGCTCGGTTCCCGGTCCCCACTGGAGGTGACCAGGCTCTACGGCGAGGTCGACTACTTCCAGTTCTTCGGCGTCGGCGTGATCGTGATGGCGATCTTCATGTCCACGATGATGGGGGGCGTCCTCTCCCTGATACGTGACTGGGAGCTCGGGATCATCGAGGGATACCTCGTAACCCCGGTGAAGCGGTCGAGCATCGTCCTGGGGATCATCGGGAGTGGGACCGCGAAGGGGTTCCTCGCAGGAACGGTGATCTTTGCCGTCGTCCTTATGATCACCGGGTTGCCCATACCGGACGCCAGCACCACCCTCCTTGTTCTCCTCGTCCTCTTCATGATCAGCGCCGGGCTGACGAGTCTCGTCTTCATTATCGCCAGCCGGCTGAAGAACCAGCAGTCGTTCGCCGCGGTGAACGGTTTTCTGAACCTGCTGCTCTTCATGACGAGCGGGGCCTTTTACCCGACGATTGGGATGCCCGATTGGCTCCGCGCGATCACGGTGGTGAACCCGGAGTTTTATTCAGTCCACGCACTTCGGGCCCTGGTTCTGCGAGGGCAGGGGCTCGAGGCGATCTCGGTCGACCTTGCGTCAATCGGGGTCTTCGCGGGGGTCTGCATTGTTCTCGGGATCACGACCTTCCGCCGGACCCTCGAATGAGAAGAGGGAAAAGAGCGAACTAGCGTTCGATGGCCGCGTACGCGGTCATCACGATCGCCCCGAGGGTATCGACGTCGAACCGATCGGTGTTCAGGACGATGTCATAGGGTGAGAGGTCGTCGATCTCAATCCCATAGTACTGGCGGTACCGGCGTGCCTCGCAGGCCTCACGCCCTGCCGTCTCCGCCTCTGCCTCCGCGAGATCGGCACCGTCCTCACGCTCGAGGATCCGGCGTACCCGGACGGGAAGCGGGGCCTGAAGCCAGATCCGGAGATCCGCTGTCGAGACCATCCGGCCCGAGAGCCGGCCCTCGACGACGATGTCGTCGGTCCCCTCGGCGATCTCACGCTGCCGCTCGTCAATCATCCGGTCGAACGCCGGGTCGGACTCGGCGAGCGCACCAAAGGTCGCAAGGTCCATGTCTCGCTCCCGGGCGAGGCCGCGAAAGACCTCGCCCGCGGAGATCAACCCGAAGCCCGTCCTGGCGGAGAGCCACCGGGCGAGCGTGGTCGTACCGCTCCCCGGCGGGCCGCTGATGGTGATCCGCACCCTAGATTCCCCCGATATTGAGGGACTTGCGGATCACCTGGGAGAGCGAGAGGGAGCAGATCATGTACCAGATGATCCAGGCCGGGAACGGCCCGAAGGCGGATGCGGTGAGCGCTGTCTCCCCGATGAAGGGGATGACCAGGTGGTCGGGCGTCAGGGGAAGGCGATAGAGGAGCCAGAAGAAGATCGGAACCGAGACGACCAGGATATAGGCCATCGGCTTGAACTGGGCCTGGCTCATCTCGAGCTGCTCCTGCATCATGACGTTCTGCCGGGCCTGGAGTTTCTTGATCCGCTTCTCATCGCCGCCGAGCTGGGCCTCGCGGAACTCCTTCTGGAACTCCTTCATCTGGGCCTGGCTTCGCTGCATCTTCTCGTAGTCGATCGTGTACTTCTGGATCAGGCTCGAGTACAGGCCCGTCAGGGTCGAAAGGATCACGATCAGGATAAAGAACGGTACGCCGAACTGGGTCAGCAGCGGCCCGAAGACCGTATCGATCGCCGAACCCACACCGTCACGGAGCCACGGAATGCTGTACGAAAACATCAGGACCATGGCCAGGATGAGGGCAAAGTACCCTCCAAACGCACCGCTCTTCTGTGCCATGGCTAGGTAAGAAGGGCGACGAGCTGGTCGATCGCCCGATCGACGAGATGATCTGCGTTCGTCACGATTGCGACCGTGCACCCGGTCTTCATCGCGTATGCCGCCGCGATGGCGCGGTTGAAGGACTGGTGGGACTGCAGTGCACCGTAGGTGTCGAGGTCCCGCTCACGCGAAAGGTCGCCGAGCCGCCGCCCGAGGATCTGATCCTCGTCCGTCTCGACGAGGACGAAGAGGTCGGGCTTGAGCGCGTCGAGCACCCATTCAGGGAGCCCGGCGAGGTAGCCCTTTGGTGTCTTGACCGAGGCGTGCGTGTCGATGATGATGTTCCCATCGATCCGGGCGATCTCCTCTGCGGCCCGCTGCTGGAGCAGGCGCTGGTCATCCTTGCCGAGGAGGCGCATCTCGTCCCGGTGTTTCACCAGGCCCTGCTTCTCTGCCACCTCGAACATGAACGATCCAAAAGAGAGGTAGGCGTACGGGTTGCCCGCCGCCTCAAGCCGTTTCAAGGCTTCCGTTATCACCGTGGTCTTGCCCACGCCGGGCACGCCGGTGATGATGCACTTGGTCCCTGCCATCTCATTCCTTCCCGAAGAACTGTCTCATGAACGGGTACATCTCCATGATCTGCTGGCTTGCGATCTCCTCGTACAGTCGGTACGTGATCGAGACCGTCAGCAGCAGGCCCGTTCCCGAGACCGCTCCGATGACACCGAAGAGGTTTGCAATCACCGAGAGCAGGCCGATGAAGACGCCACCGATGACCGTGACACGGGGGATGTACCGGTCCAGGTACTTCTCGAGCACCTGGGGATTGCGTCGGTATCCCGGAATCGCCATCTGGGAGCCCTGGATCTGCCGGGCGACATCCTTGGAGTCGAGACCGGCCGTCTTGATCCAGAAGAGCGCGAAGAGCGCGCCCCCCACGACCATCACAATGGTGTCGATACCCATCCGTAATAAGATCTCCCACGGCTGATGTCCGAGGTCGGTGATCCACCACATCCAGTCGGTCGGGCCATTGACCGGTGCCAGGAAGTACATGAGTCCGTCGACCGGGGTCTGGCCTTCGAATCGGCCGAGCAGGGTGAACCCGATGTTGTTCAGGAAGAGGCCGAGCATCTGGATGTTGGCCTGGAGCACACGGACCAGGATCATCGGCAGGACCGATGCGTAGATCAGCTTCACGGGGAAGCGTGACCGGGAGCCGCGGACCTGAGCGTGGGCAAGCGGGATCTCGATGCGGGTCGACTCCACGTAGACGATCACGAGGAAGATCGCGATCGTCGTGATGAAGGCGAGCAGGTCGGTCCCGAAGTACTGCAGGTAGTTGCCGCCCCCGAGGCCAATCCCGATGAGACGCGGGAAGAACCCGACCGGATACGGGTCCGAGACCGGAGCCCAGTTGAAGAACCCGTTGATCAGCGACTGCGAGATACCGGCAATGATGAAGAGCCCGACGCCCGAACCGATCCCCCACTTCGTCACGACCTCGTCCATGAAGACGATCAGGATGCCGCCGACGATGAGCTGAATGAAGATGATCAGTGCAAGGAGGGTCGCGTTCCCGCCGAAGACGCTCGCGGCGATGGTCGGATCGGGTTTCATGAATCCGCCGATCAGGTTCGGCGCCCCCTCGATCAGGATCATCACCAGGATCAGGACCTTCTGCAGGCCCATGTAGATGACCTGGCCCCTTGTCTCCGAGGTATCGATATGCAGAATATCGGCGCCTTTCAGGAGCTGGAGAACGATCGAAGCCGTGACGATCGGCCCGATGCCGAGGTGGATGATCGAACCCGAGGCCCCGGCGAGCAGTGCACGCCAGTACAGGAAGATGTCCTGGCTGGACTGGTCGAGGCCGAAGATCGTGATGTTGGAGAGGATAAAGTAGAGAACCAGGATGCCGGCGGTCCACAACAACTTGTTCTTGAAGTGGACGTGCCCCTCGGGGCTCTTGACCGCGGGCATCGCCGCGAGCAGCGGTTCGAGTCGATCGAGCAGTTCGCCCATAAAGTCACCTTAAAAAGTGGGCGAGCTCAGACGACGTTCGCCTGCCCGCCCTGCGCCTCGATCTTCGCAATCGCCTGTTCGGAGAACGCACCCGCCGAGATCCGGAGAACCCGGGTGACGCGCCCGGTACCGAGCACCTTCTCAATCCCGAGTGAGGCGACATCGATCACCACGGCGCCGTCCTCCTCCCAGGCGAGTTGCTGTGCAAGGAGTCCGCCGACCAGCTGGTCGAGCGTCCCGACGTCGATAGTGGGAACCTTCCGGGAGTTCGGAGCGAAGAAGCCGTTCTTTCCATAGACCGGCCCCTCCTCGAGGTAGAACTTCGTGAACCGGTGGGCGTTGATCCCGGCCCGGCCCCGTCCGCCACGGTTCCCGGCGCCACGGCGGTTCTTGTGAGTACCGCCGCCGCAGGTCCGGGATCCGCGGTATTTCGATCGCTTGTTGACAGGCATTCGCTCACCGCATCTTGTAGAGAAGTTCGTTGATCTCCGGCCCGTAGTACCCGAGCGCCCCTCCCTGGGGATAGGTTCGCTTCAGGGATTTATACCCCTTGCGCGGGGGGTGCAGACGGAGCACCGGCTTGACGCCCGGGACATCCCGGAGGTTCGCCTTTCCTTCGGCGATCGCCTGCGCAAGCTCGGCGATCCCCTGGTACCCGGTCTGCTCTCGGACATACTCGTCCGTGACGGGGGCGTTCCCCTCGAGCCGGCCGCGGGTGCGGATCAGGGTCTCGAGGGTCTCGGGCGTGATCTCGCCATAGGCGACGAAGTCCTTGACCTTCCGGATCATGCCGAGCATCTGGGGGGTGTCGGGCGCGATGACGCAGTGGTTGATGTGGTGGAGCCGGAGCATCTTGAGCGTGTCCTTGATCTCCTTGCGCGTGTTGACCACGCCGCGCACCTGGACGACCGCGTACATTACTGCCTCCCGAGCCGGATCATGTTCGTCTGCCGGAGCGCCTCGAAGGTCGCCTTGGCGAAGTTGATCGTGGTCCGCGTCTGCCCGGACGAGAAGGTCCAGACGTCCCGGATACCCGCCAGCTCGAGCACCTTCTTGCCGATCTCGCCCGTGACGAGACCGATGCCCTGCGGCGCGGGCTTGAGCGTGACCGAGACGGACCCCGCCTTGCCCTTGACCTGGATCGGGATCGAGTGGTGCTGACCGCATCCGCACTCCCAGGAGCCGCAGCCCCGGTTGACGTGGATCAGGTTCACCTTCGCGTCGTCGATCGCCTTCTTGATCGCGTTCCCGACCTGGGCGTCCTTGCCCTGGCCGAAGCCGATATAGCCGTTCTTGTTACCGACCACGACCACGGCGCGGAACTTCACGCGCCGGCCCGAGTCGGTCATCCGCTGCACCATCGAGATGTCGAGCACCTCGTCCGTGAGAT
>CAYLUL010000096.1:0-6804 GCA_964386835.1 uncultured Methanospirillum sp. | reverse complement strand
GGGCCGCGTAGACCGCGGTCGGGGTCGCGAAGTAGAGGGTCCCGTTCCCGAGCGCGAGCCCGTGGACCCGGGGATAGCCCTCGAGCACGGGCTCGGCCGGCTCGGAGGAGCCGTCGCCGTCGACGTCGCGAAGGCGGATGACCGTGCCCGCGGACGGGACGGAGGCATAGATCGTGCCGTCGGGGGCCACGACCATGACGCGGACTCCGCCGAGGTCGCGGGCAAAGACGTTCACCGCGAACCCGGGCGGGACCACGAGACGGGAGAGGAGCGAGTCGTCGAACGCCACGCGTTCGGGCGAGAAGGTGGAGACCGTGGGCGGGATGCCGGGTGCCGTGCAGCCGGATGCGAGGAGCGCGGCGAGCGAGAGCACGACGAGAACGAGGTGGAGGCGAAGGTCCGGAGCCATGCCCCATCCAGGGGCAGGGGCAAAAAAAAGGTTTCTCTTCAGTCGGTCCCGACGCGCCGGTTCTCGTGGTATCGCGAGAGGGTCGCCTGCCGCTGCCCCTGGTACTTTGCGTCCCCCTTGGCATTGTACGGCTGCTCTGCCCGCTCGGTCGTGTAGAAGACCAGCTGGCCGATCGGCATCCCCGCGTAGATCTTGACCGGCCGGCTGTTGACGTTGCACATCTCGAGGGTGATCGATCCGGAAAAACCCGCATCGATCCAGCCCCCGGTCTGGTGGAGTTCGACACCGAGCCGGGCAATGGACGATTTCCCCTCGATCGACGCGACGATGTTGTCGGGCAGGGTGATCAGCTCAAGGGTCTCGGCGAGCACGAACTGCCCCGGATGGAGCACGAACTCCTTCGCGCGGCACTCGTCAACATCAGACAGGACCGAGTCACGGTCGTACGGGTCGATCACGTTCTCACCCGGCCGATACCAGACAAAGTGGTCGCCAAGACGGATGTCGAGCGAGTTCGGCTGCACCAGCGACGGCTCAAACGGGTCGATCACGATCTGGCCCCGCCTGATCCGGTCCATGATCTGCCAGTCGACGAGGATCATCAGGTACCTCTTGGCGGACTGGCGTCATCATCGTTTCGCGGGATCGCCGCCTCGAGGAGCTGCTCGGTCCGCCGGAGAAGCCCGTGGATCGTCGAGGCCTCGCGGATCGTGGGCATCGCCCGGGAGAGGAGCCGGCGCGCAAGAAGGAGCGTGATCGCCCGCTTGTGGGGCGGGTGGTTAACCCGGTCGAGGAACCGGTCGAGGTGCGCGTAGAGGCTCTCCATCTCGAAGGGCGAGGCGAGCGCGTACTCGCCGCGCTGGAGGTCCGCGAGCTCGTAGCAGACAATCCCGACCGCATGGGAGAGGTTCAGGATCGGGTAGATCGGCGAGGTCGGAATCGTGCAGATGATGCCAGCACGGGCCAGCTCCTCGTTCAGGAGCCCGCTGTTCTCCCGCCCGAAGAGGACCGAGACCGTGCCCTCGACGTCACCGACCATCTCCCTGAGCTCGTGCGGCGCATAGTACGGCATCCTCGTCGGCGTGCAGACCGACTTCGCCACCTCGCCCGTGGTCGCCACCACGACCGCCGACTCGGCCAGGACCTCGTCCAGGGTGACGCGCCGGGCGTTCTCGAGCACGTCCTGGGCGTGCGAGGCCATCGCCCGCGCCTCGTTCCGGAGCGGGCAGGGGTCGACCAGGACGAGGCGCGTGTGCCCGAAGTTCTTCATCACGCGCGCGGCCGACCCGACGTTCCCCTCGTAGAGGGGGTTGACGAGGACCACCTGGAGCTCGGGCATCCGCCTACCTGACCGCGCGAACGGTCTCCTTCAGCACGCTGGCACCGGCCTCGTACACGGCGTTCCCGACCACGATGGTATCGGCATACCGGGCCATCTCGGCGGCCTGTGCGGCCGATCGGATCCCTCCACCATAGTAGAGCACCGCCCGGTCGATCGCATCGCGCACCGTCCGGACCACCTCGGGGTCGCCGTACGTCCCGCTGTACTCGATGTACACGATTGGAAAGCAGAAGTAGTGGTCAGCGACCGATGCATAGGCCGCGGCAGAACCGGGCGAGAGCGAACAGACTGCCCGCGTCACGCGGCCAACGGCCGACGCAGGGTTCAGCACGATATAGGCCTCGGGGACGACCTTCTCCCAGGCGATTGCATCCTGCTGGACCCATTCGTGGTGCTTGCCGACGATCCACCGCACATCGGTGGAGTTCATCACGCTCGGAACGAAGAGGAGGTCGATCCCCTCCACCAGGACCCCTTCCGGCCCTGCAGGCTCGACCACGAGGGGAAGGCCGTACTCGGCGACCTCCTGCTGGAGCTCGGCGAGGTTCTCGCGGGTCACGTTCAGCGTGCCCGAGAGCATCAGGGCATCGGTGCCGCTCGCCGCGATCTCGGCGATCGCGTCGGGCGACAGGGTCTTGTCCGGGTCCAGTTTCGTGACGTGAACCCAGTCCTGCCAGCGGGGAGCCATCTGTACGTAATCGACGTCGGACCTTTAAGCCTCGATCATCCCGTCGCCTCCCTCGGCGTGGAGGCGTGGGCCTGAAAGTCCCTGATCCTGCGCACCGGCAGTCCCGAGTTCTCGGCGACCGTATGCGGGTCCGCCTCGATCAGGCTCTGGGCGTCGAAGACACCGCCGCTGTAGAGCTTCTCGATCGTCGACTCGCCGACCCCGGGGATCGAGAGGAGTTCGGTCCTTCCCCGTTCGAGCTGCACCCGCGTCGTCCGGCGGGGTGCCGGGTGCCCGAGGGCCTCGCAGACCAGCTCGATATGACGATGGACCGTATCGGGCGAGATCCCGGTCTTGAGCGTGAGGAAGGGCGCCGGGTGGCGGAGGAGGTCCTCGGGACTCATGAACCCGGCGGCGTAATACTTCTTGAGGCTGATCGCCGAGATACCCATCGAGCGAAGGCGGCGGTCATTGCAGAGGCTTCGCGCCGCTTCGAGCAGGGCGGAAGCCTCCTTCTCGCCGATTCCCGACGCTCGAACCAGCTCGGGATCGGCGGAAGCAAGGTGTTCGACCGTGTCGATCCCCTGTGCGAAGAGGGCCTTCATGATCTTCGCGTGGCTCCGTCCCCGCCGGGGGGGGACGTGGGCGCGAACAAATTTCCGGAGCTCCGAGCGTCGGCGCAGCAGGGCGAGGACCTCCTCCGCTTCAGCCTTGAGTCGCCCAGCAGTTTTTATGTCGACGCCAGCGGTTTCGGCAAGTTTCTCCGGCTCCGCCCCCGCGACCTCGTTGACCGCGTAGACATGCCGCTCGTTGAGCCGCTCAATCAGCGCCTGGGTCATGGATGGCATCAGGGTCATCGTCTCGCGGTTCGAGGTGATGTGATGGCAGAGCGGACAGCCGATCTCCCAGGGACGCGAGCCTTTGGCGATCAGCCGGACGTGGGCCAGCCCGTGCTCGGGACAGACGTCATCGGTGCGGACGGCGAACCCCCAGGTGGTGACGGGGAGACCGATGTTGAACCGGCATTCGGGATAGGTGACGCACCCGATAAACTGGCTCGACCGAATGTGATGCAGGCGCAGGTCAGAACCGCAGACCGGGCATGGACCGAGGATCTGCTCCTCGACCGTCCGACCCATGATGTCCCGGCCGATCTCCTCGCCGTGGGCCTCGAGGTCGTCGAAGGCACGGTGGAGCATGACGCGGGACTCGTCCACGACCTCGTCCCGGGTCCGCTGCCGCTCCTTGATCTCCTGCATGTGCTGATCGATCGCGGTCGTCATGTCGGGCCGGGTGATCATGTCCGCGTGCTCCTCGAGCGACTCGATCACGGCCCGCCCCACCAGGGTGGGACGAAGCGGGTTCCCCTCGACGTACTTCCGGCTCACCAGCTTGCCGATCACCTCGTGACGGGTCGACTTGGTTCCGAGGCCGAGCTCCTCCATCACCTGGATCAGGCGGGACTGGGTAAAGCGCGGCGGGGGCTGGGTCTCTTTCTCCTCGAGCCGTACGGCGTTGATGGGAAGACGTTCCCCGACGACGAACGGCGGCAGCTCGTGTTCCGTCGCGTCCGAGTAGGGGTAGACCGTTCGCCAGCCCGCCTCGGCGAGGGTGGAGCCGGTCGTGGTGTAGGACTCGCCCCCGGCATCATAGAGGACCTTTCGGGTCGTCCAGCGAGCATCGGGGGAGAGGGTCGCCAGGAAACGGCGGACGACCAGTTCATAGAGCCGCCACCGCTCCTCGCCGAGCTCGGCGCGTGTCGCCGCTCCGGCGGGGTGAATCGGCGGGTGGTCGGTCGAGGACTTCTTGCCCCGGGTCGGGGTTGGACGCCGATTGGCGAGAACCCAGCGGACATCCTGGCCAAACTCGGTCTTTTCAAGGGTCTTCAGGGTCCCGTTCAGGTCGAGTGATGGGGGATAGATGGTGTTGTCCGTGCGGGGATACGAGATGAACCCGTGCATGTACAGGTCCTCGGCGATCCGCATCGCGTTTGCGGCGGAGAAACCGACCCGCCCCGCGGCCACGATGAAACCGGTCGTGTCGAACGGCGTCGGGGCGCGGTCGATCTTCTGACCCTCCCGGGACTCGGTGACGACGAGCGGTGCCACCGTCCGATCACGGGCGACGACCGCCGCCTCGCGGTCAGAGAAACGTGCGGTCGTGTGCCGGGCGGAAAAGTCGACCCCGGCGCGTTCCGAATCGACCGAGAGGACCCAGTATGCTTCAGGCTGAAAGGCCTCGATCTCGCGCTCACGGTCCACGATCATCGCAAGGGTCGGCGACTGCACACGTCCGACGGAGAGGATATTCCGGCCCCCCCGACGGGCGGCGAGGCTGATGAACCGGGTGAGCGAGGCGCCCCAGATCAGGTCGATCACCTGGCGGGCTTCCCCGGCAGCGGCAAGCGCGAAGTCGAGTTCGGCCGGTTCGCCAAACGCGCTTCGGATCTCCTGCGGCGTGATCGCCGAGAACCGGGCCCTCGCCACCGGCACATCCGGCCGGACAGCCCGGACGAGGTCGTACGTCTCCTTGCCGATCAGTTCCCCCTCGGTATCGAAGTCCGTCGCGATCGTGACCCGGTCCGACCGCCGCGAGAGCTTCTGGACCAGGCTCACGATCTTTTTATCCGTCGGCGTCTTGATGGTCCGGGCATTGATCAGTGATCGGGGCCGGTGCTGCTCGGAACGCCAGTTCGTGTACCCCGGCTCGAAGTCGATCTCAACGACATGGCCACGCAGACCGACCACGGTCGTGTCGTTGAACGAGTAGGTGTTGACCCCTCCCTCCTTTCGCGTCTCGACGTAGGATCGGTCCGCGAGGATGCGCGCGATCCTCTCGGCCGCGATATTCTTTTCTGTGATGATCAGGTGCACGGGAATCTCACTCCGCCAGGGCTTCGGAAAGGCGTCGGCCTACATCTCGCGGGTCAGCCCGCCCGCGGGTCTTCTTCATCACCTGGCCGGCCAGGTAGTTGAGGGCGTTGCCCTTTCCGGCCCGATAATCGGCGACCGCCTGGGGCTGCTCGGCGAGCACCTCGGCGATCGCGGACGCGACGGTGTCCTCGCCGGTCACGGCAAGCCCCAGGCGCTCGACGATCGAGGCTGGCTCCTCAGGGGTGTCGAGCACCGCTCGGAGCACGTCGACCCCGGAACGGTCCGTGATCGTGCCGGCCTTGACAAGCGCAAGCAGGGAGCGGAACCTGGCCGGGTCAACCGTCGCGATCGACCGATCGCGATAGTTCAGCTCGCCGAGGAGGGTATCCGCAACCCAGGTGGCGGCGAGAGCGGGATCATCGCCGGCCACCGACTCGTAGAACTCGGCGAGGTGAAGGTCACCGGTCAGGGTCCGGGCGTGGTTGACCGAGAGGCCGTACTGCGCCACGAACCGCTCGCGCCGGGCATCGGGGAGTTCCGGCAGGGCGATCGTGTCCACCCAGGAGGCGACCCGGAGGGGAGGGAGGTCGGGCTCGGGGAAGTACCGGTAATCGTGCTCCTCCACCTTGGACCGGGAGGCGGTCGTGGTCCCCCGCGCCTCCACGAAATGCCGGGTCTCGCGCTCGACCGTGGCCCCACGCCGGATCAGCGAGCGCTGGCGGGTGATCTCGAACGTGAGCGCTTTTTCAACACCCTTGTAGGAGGAGATGTTCTTGATCTCCACCCGGTCGTGGCCCGCGATCGAGATGTTGGCATCCACCCGGAGCGACCCCTCCTTGTCGGAGTCATAGACGCCGAGATACTCGAGGGTCGCCCGGAGTTTTGCGAGGAGCCGCCGGGCTTCCTTCGGCGACCGGAGATCCGGCTCGGTCACGATCTCGATCAGCGGCACACCCGAGCGGTTGTAGTCGACGAGGGAGTACCGGGCACGTGCCCCTCCTCCCTTGTGCACCAGGCGACCCGGGTCCTCCTCTATGTGGATCCGAGTCAGTTGGACCTTCTTCTCCCCGCCCTCCTCGGCCTCGATCTCAACATACCCGCCGAGGGCGAGGGGCCGGTCGTACTGCGTGATCTGATAGCCCTTCGGGAGGTCGGGATAGAAGTAGTTCTTTCTCGAGAACTCGCACTCCTCGGGGATCTCGCAGTGGAACGCCTTCGCGACCTTCAGGGCAAACTCGACCGCCCGCCGATTCACGGCCGGCATCGTTCCCGGCAAACCGAGGCAGACGGGGCAGACATGGGTGTTCGGCCCATCGTCACGGTAGTCCGTGGAGCAGCCGCAGAAGAGCTTGGTCAC
The DNA here is from genome assembly GCA_964386835.1 of uncultured Methanospirillum sp. Lineage (GTDB taxonomy): Archaea > Halobacteriota > Methanomicrobia > Methanomicrobiales > Methanospirillaceae > UBA288. The sequence goes on along the minus strand of CAYLUL010000096.1, from coordinate 156 downwards.
CGTGTCGAGCTGGCAGTGGATCTCGAGGCCGATGATCACCTGGCCGTCGCTCATGCGGTCACCTCCGCTTCGTACGCGGCCGCCGCGTCGATCACAGTCTCGTCGTCGAACGGACGGCCCATCAACTGGAGGCCGACCGGGAGGCCGTCCACGTCG
>CAYLUL010000095.1:0-6854 GCA_964386835.1 uncultured Methanospirillum sp. | reverse complement strand
TCGGGGTTGCCGCAGACCGGGCAGGGGACCGATTCGACAATGTGGAAGCAGAGCCGGCACGTGTAGCGCTCAGACGCCATACGAGTCCTCCTTCTGCTGCCGCCAGGCGCGGTAGTCCTGGAGCGCCGCGCGGAGGCGCTGCTGGGACAGGCGGGACCGGAGCTGGAACCGCGCGCTTGTCGCCGCGATCACGGTTTCCGGGGGGGCATTGTAGAGCCAGTCGTAGTCTCCGACTAAGACCGCGTACCCGAGGAGCCGCCGGCGTTCCTGGATCACCGATTGGGCGTACCGGCGGTATTTGATCGCGTCGAGGTAGTCGGTGATCCCGATACCGGACGTCATCAGGTCGCCCCCGTCACGACGAGGTGGTCGACCGGGATGTCGCCCCGCGCCACCCAGACGAGGCGCGAGCGGTGGATGAGGTAATCGGTGCCGGCAAGGACGAACCGGATCCACCGGCGGTCCAGCGTGGGCATGGCCGTCGCGGGCCCCGCATCGGGGTTGTCGACCGCGAGCTCGACTGTGTGGCCGAGGAAGAGGAGGGAACGGAGGCCCTCCGCCGCCAACCGGTAGGTGGCGGTCTCGGTCAGGACCTCGATCGCATTGGGTCCTGCCGGCATCACGACCACCGGTCCCGATGGGAAACGATTATCCGCTGGGAATGGTGACGTTTCACCTGGTCCTCTCTCAGTTTCTCCGTGCAACAGGGTACCTCTGAGGGGGCCGTTTATTCTGGTCGACATCCGTTCCTCCGTCGCGCCTCGACGACCTTCCGCTCCTCGAGGGACCTGCCGAGCCCGGGGAGGGTGCAGCGCTTCTTGCACGCCGTCATCGCCTTCCCGCTGACATGGAATCTGTTCATGACAATCTGTTCCCGGTGTTGTTGCCGGTCGAGATGACCGATCGCAATCACCGATGAACCGTTGTTTTTGGAGTATATGAATCGCGAACGACGCGGTGCGAGACTAAAGGAAAAGAAGGCAGAATTGGGCTTAAAATTGGTGAGGAGAGGAAAGGGTCACTTTCACGCCACGCGGGGAGCGGCCGTATTACCCGTCAAACCCTTCGTTCGGACGAGTCGGTCGAGGTCGTCGCGCAGGAGCTCCCCGATCAAACGCTGGATCGCCTCGTCATCGTCGGCGGCGATCGCTCCTGATCACAATCGAAAAATCGGCCCTCTCTCTGGTCGTTCTCCTGCGTTTCTCAGGCCGTTACGCGCGGCGCCCTATGGATGTGCCCGTCCATTGGCGCGGACGCCACAAACATGATATGATAGAAAATATAATACAGAAAAACAGGGTCAGAGATTGGAGGAAACGGGATTAAAATAATAGGCCAATTTAAAAGCCAAATTGGCCTCTTTTTAATTTAGGATTAAATATAATTTCTCCTGGAAGCCTCAGGCGAGATTTGAACTCGCGACCTCGTCCTTACCAAGGACGCGCTATGCCGGCTAAGCCACTGAGGCGAGACGTATCAATAAAATGCGCTCCGTTTGGTAAAAAAGGTTCCGACGGTCTCAGATGCCATCGAGTGCCCGGAGGCTCGAGACAACGCCCTCGAACGTTCCCACCTCCACGATAGGGCGGGCTCCGTTGCGTCGCACCGCCTCCATCACCGTGGAAAAGTTGATCGTTCCCTCGCCCACTGGGGCGTGGGCATCGGTCGTCCCGTCGTTGTCATGCAGGTGAACGTGGTCGATTCGGGCCTCAAGAAAGCCAGCAAGGGCATGGTTCTGGTGTGCATGCCCCACATCGAGGGCAAACCCGGCGTCCTCGATCAGGGGGAGCTCGTCGGCGGTCTTGAGCAGGAAATAGTTCCAGTCCCCCATGTTCTCGACATAGAAGGAGACCGAGAGGTCTGCCGCGCTCTGTCTCAGCTCGAGGAGAGAACGGTGGAACTGCCGTTCGGCTTCAACTCGTTCGTGGGGCCAGGCGCAGTACCCTGGATGTACGACCACCCCTGCTCCAACCTGGGCGGCGAGTGAAAAGCACGACATGGTCACCTCCACACTCGCCTTCCGGACCGGCTCCAGGAGGCTGGCGAGGTTGACACCGCGCGACGGGGCGTGGATCGTATACTCGAGGTCGAAGGTCTCGAGCACCGTCGTATCGTGAAGGCGGTGGCATCCTTCATCCATCACCTCGACGGTGTCCGTGAGTTCTACGAGCCGCTCCAGCGCCTCCGTGAGAGGCCGGTCGTGCAGACAGAACGAAGAGATTCCAAAAGCCGTCCCCATGAACGCAGTACCCTGGTAGATGATTGGCGAACCCGGTATATATCCGGATACTCTCGCTCAACGCCGCGCCCAGGAGCTGCCGGCACGCACGAGCGCAGCGGCAGTGCGGTCCGAGAAGTAGGCGTGGGTGTAACTCGCGAGGGTTGCGTACTCATAGAGGCCGTCTCGCCCCTCCGAGATCCCCCGTCCGCGCGAGAGCTCCTGGGCGAACCGGGCATCCGCGTCGGGCCAGCACGCCGAGTAATGAAACTCGTGGCCACGCACCCCGGTGCCATGGAGTGCCTTGAACGGCCCCCCCGTGCAGGACCCCTCCACGTACCCGAGCCCGCGGATCCCCCCGGTCATCCCGGCGTCCGCCGCCAGTAATCCGCACATAGGAAACGTCTCCCCCCCCGCCTCGAGGGAGCGGCAGAGGTAAACGAGTCCTCCACACTCTCCAAGGACGGGCATCCCATCCTCCGCCGCCCGCGTGATCTCATGTCGCGCGGGTGCGGTTGAGAGCGTTTCGGCATGGAGCTCCGGGTATCCGCCTCCCAGGTAGAGCGCGTCCACCTTGGGGAGGTGGTCGGCCATCGGCGAAAAGAAGACCAGGCGCGCGCCCTGGGAGCGGAGCCGGTCCAGGTTGTCGGCGTAGTAAAAACAGAAGGCGTGGTCGTTCGCGACTCCGATCGAGCACGTCTCCTCGGCGGGTGCCCAGGTCGCACACCCCGGCAAAGGGGGGGCTGTCTGGGCGAGCTCGACCACGCCGTCGAGGTCCACGTGGGCCCCGACCACTGTGCGCAGGGCATCGGTCGCATCGAGTTCGTGGGCGAGCGAGAGGCCGAGGTGGCGGCTCGGGATCGTGAGCCGTTCATCGCGGGGCACCCAGCCCAGCACTGGCATCTCCTTCCCGCGCTCGATCAGGTCCCGATGGCGCGGGCTCCCGATCCGGTTGAACACAACACCGGCCACCCGCACCCCGGGATCGTACCCGGCGATGCCGCGCACGATCGCGTGCACGGTGCGTGAAGCCCCCCGCGCATCGACCGCCAGGAGAACTGGCGCCTCGAGGAGACGGGCGACGTGCGCCGTCGATCCGAACGCACTCCCGTCGACACCGTCGAAGAGGCCCATCACGCCCTCGATCACGGCGATATCGGCACCCGTGGAGGCGCGTGCGAAGGTGTCGCGAACTCCGTCCTCCCCCATCATGAACGGGTCCAGGTTCCGACAGGTCCTTCCGCAGCACTGCGTGTGGTGGGTGGGGTCAATGAAGTCTGGCCCGACCTTGAAGGGCTGCACGACCAGGCCGCGCGCCCGGAGTGCGGCCATCACCCCGGAGGTGATGGTGGTCTTACCGGCGCTGCTCGTCGCCGCGCCGATCACGATCCGCGGGACCGTGCACGCCCCGGTCATGCATTTCACTCCGAGTCCCGGGCGGCGCGGAGCGCTCCCATGAAGAGACAATCTTCAGCGGCGATCCCCTCGATGCCGATCCAGTCTCCGATCGGAAGCCCGATCCCCCGCACCAATGCCGCCGGCACCGCTTCGTCCGCCTCGCCCATGACGAGCTCAGCGGCCGAGACGATGCTGTCGGCGACCGCCCGCTTCGTCACCTGGAGCACCCGGCCGAAGAGGTCGGTTCGCCCCCGTTCGTCCACCACGGACGGGATCCCAGCGCACCCGATCGCGACCCCCGAGCTCCCGAGCCGCATCGCGTGCGTCCGTGAATCGGCGATCAGGACCCCGAGTCCGACGCCAGTCAGTGCCTCGAGCTCAAGGCGAATTCTCCTCGCGCTCTCGTCGGGATTGCGCGGGAGCGGAGTGACATGCCCGGGCGGGGCGTTCGAGGCGTCGACTCCGGCGTTGGGAAGGAGGGTTCCGTTCTTGAGGCAGAGCAGAAACCCGTCGATCCCGCCCACAACACGGTCGGACTCGTCGAGGACGACCTGGGCGACCCGGGGGTCAAGGGCGTATCGTGCGCCGAGATCTTTCGCCTCAGGCGAGGGAGCGATGCTGTCGAGCGCGATCACCGCGCCCTCCACTGTCGCGAGCGCCGTCTCGGCGATCACCACGACATCTCCCTCCCGAAACTCTCTGGCAGTACTCTCCCGTACCGACTCGACGAGGGCCTCGATGAGGTCGTCGCCCGGCGCCAGGACATGGGTCGTGAGGGCATGGACACAGAAACTATTTGTCATGAACACTCCTCCAACTGCCTCCGGACCAGAAGCAGGTCAGCGGTCTCGGCGACATCGTGGGTCCGAACGAGGTGTGCGCCCCGGTCGAGCAGCGCGCTGGTGACCGCGAGCGACGCGGCAAGGCGCTCCTCGGCGGGACGCCCGGTCAGCCGGCCGAGAAAGGTCTTGCGGGAGATCGCGGCGAGCAGGGGAATGTCGAGCTCAGCGAACCGGTCATAGGCGCAGCAGAGTGCCCAGTCGTGATCCACGGTTCGCCCGTCTGCCCAGAGGCCGATGCCCGGGTCCAGAACCAGTTCGGACAGGCCGACATCCTCGGCTCGGGTGACGACCAGTGCGAGTGCATCCAGGGTCGCCTCGACTCCGAGAGGGTCGCCGGGGGCCTCGAACGCGGCCATCCCGCAGCCCGCGAGACCTGCCTCAGCCGCGCGCCGGACGAGTGCCGGGTCGCCGAATCCGTTGATGTCGTTCAGCATGTGAATGTCGTGCCGAAGACAGGTCTCGAGGACGTCGGTATGCATCGTATCGACCGAGATCACGTACCCGGTGCCATCGAGTTCAGCAAGGAGGGCGTGCATCCGGGCAGCCTCCTCGCACACAGGGATCGGCGCACGCTCCGGGGCTGTTGACCGTGCCCCGAGGTCGAGGATGGCAGCCCCCGCGTCGATGTTCCGGTCCGCGGCCTCCCGCACGAGGTCGGGTGAAAAGAATGAACGGGTATAGAAGGACTCCGGGCTTCCGTTGAGCACCCCCATCAGGCGGGGGGGCTCCCCCGGGCCGATCCTGACTTTTCCTATGGTGCAGGTCCGCATGCCAGGCGTCTCGCGGCCGCGAAGGTGTTCTCCATCAGGGTCGCGATGGTCATGGGCCCAACCCCCCCGGGAACGGGCGTGATTGCGCCGGCCCGTTCCTGGACGGCGTCGAAGTCGACGTCCCCGACAAGGCGCCCATCGACGCGGTTGGTCCCAACGTCGACCACCGTTGCCCCCTGACCAATCATCTCTGCGGTGACGAACCGGGGGCGGCCGACTGCCGCGACCACCAGATCGGCGTCGCGGGTGATCGCACTCACGTCGCGGGTTCGGCTATGGCAGACCGTAACTGTAGCGTCCGCGTTCACGAGGAGCGCCGCCATCGGTCGACCGACATCGATCGACCGGCCCACCACGACCGCCCGCTGGCCCGCGAGTTCGATCCCGTACTCGGCGATCAGGTTCATGATCCCGAGCGGGGTGCAGGGAGCGAAGCGCGGATGGCCCGAGACGAGCCGTCCGATGGAGCAGGGGTGAAACCCGTCCACATCTTTTGAGGGGGAGACGGCTTCGATAACGGCCTCCTGGTCGATTGCTGCTGGCATCGGGAGCTGGACAAGTATGCCGCTGATCTCTGGATCCGCGTTCAGTCGACGGACCGTCTCCACGACCCGCCCCGTTGTCGCATCTGCCGGGAGCGTTACGTTGATCGACCCGATATGGACCCGTTCGCAGGCCTGATGTTTCATTCGGACGTACAGCGCCGAAGCCGGGTCGTCTCCAACGAGGACGGTCGCGAGCCGGGGCGAGAGTCCCGATTCGTCAATCGCTTCGCGCAGGAGTTCGAGACGCTTCTCCGAGACTGCTTTACCGTCGAGAATCACTGCCATGCCGTTTCCCTTTCTCTGATGCAATGAATACTTCGACTATTCGGGGTGAAGGGGGTACTGCGAGGCCATCGCTGTGACCTCGCCACCAACCTCGCGGATCACCGACTCATTCGTGATGTCGGCGAGAACGCGGGCGATCCACCCGCCGACCGTGCGCATCTCAGCCTCCTTCATGCCCCGGGAGGTGACTGCTGGGGTGCCAATCCGGAGGCCGCTCGTGACGAACGGGGACCGGTTCTCATTCGGGATCGTGTTCTTGTTGACCGTGATCCCTGCCTTGCCGAGTGCGTTCTCCGCCTCGAGCCCGGTGATGCCCCGGTTTGAGAGGTCGATCAGGATCAGGTGATTGTCGGTCCCGCCGGAGACGAGTCGGAGCCCGGCGTCGTCCAGGACCGTCGCAATCGTCTGTGCGTTCTTGACCACCTGGCGAGCGTAGTCTTTGTACGAGGGTTTCAGCGCCTCAGCAAAGCAGACCGCCTTCGCCGCGATCGTATGCATCAGGGGGCCGCCCTGCATCCCCGGGAAGATTGCCTTGTCGATCGACTGTGCATGCTCCTCGCCGCAGAGGATAAACCCGCCCCGCGGACCACGAAGGGTCTTGTGGGTGGTCGACGTGACGAAGTCGACGACGCCCGTCGGGTTCGGGTGAACGTCCGCGGCGCAGAGGCCGGCGATGTGCGCGATGTCCGCCATGCAGTTGGCATCGACTCCATCGGCGATCTCCTGGAAGGCCTTGAAGTCGATCTCACGCGGGTAGGCCGATGCCCCGCAGACGATCACCTTGGGCTTCACCTTC
>CAYLUL010000094.1:0-6913 GCA_964386835.1 uncultured Methanospirillum sp. | reverse complement strand
CCGGCGGCCGCCAGGGCGCCGGCGAGGAACGAGACGCCGTCCGCGGAGATCCGGACCGACCGGACGTTCGACCGGGCCGGGACAACCGCGTCGATCACCAGGAACCGCATGCCGGGGTGGGCGTCGGCCCATCGTTCGACCGCACCGGGCCAGGCCCCCGAGTCCTGGACCACGACGAGGCCCGGCAGGTCGTCCCTGTCCCGGAGGCGTGTCTCGAGCCGGTCACCGTCAGACGGGGCGAACTCCTCGACCCTGATCCGTTTGCTCGCGTTCGCCCGGGCGACGCCCGCACGGGCCGAGTCGACGTAGGACTGGTCGCCGGGTTCGCCGGCGAGGACCACCCAGGCAAGGGGCGGGCTGGCCGGAGGGGATGGGGGGGTCGCAGCCAGGGCAGCAAGCACGACCACGGCGCAGGCAACGACGGCGATCCCCAGGGTGACGGTCCGGTTCATCCGACCGGCACGTAGATCTCGGTCAGGATCTCCTCGGGCGCAACATCACACGGGCTGTTGAGATAGTACTCACGGATCGGGCCGGTGACCGCCAGCCCCTTCGCAACGAGCCATTCGAAGAGCCGCACATAGGTCGCCTCGCACCCGTCGTAGGGGCCGCGGTGAACCGCCTTTGCGAACCGTCCGCCCGGCAGCTCGTAGTACCGGACCTCGCCCACATCCTTCACCCGGTGGGCGATCGGCCACGCGACCTCCAGGTCGGCCGTGCCACGCTCCTGGCATGCGAGCGCTTCCTCCCTCGAGGTCTCGCGCGAGAGGTAGACCGGCGGCCCGGCGGGGATCGCCCCCCGCTCCTCGACTGCGGTGTAGACCTCGCCCAGCATCTCGGGGATCTGGGTGTACGGCCCCATCCGCCGGGTCCCCATAACCGCCTGCGTCGGCAGGTCAACCAGTTCGATCTCGTCCATGGGATGCAGTCGCCTGCACAGGAGAAAAGGCTGACGAAACGGGGGGAACGAGGGTTTTAGTCTCTACCTTGCGGCCGCGGCATCGGGATCGGGGTGTCGAGCACCAGGGCGAGGGTGAGCAGGTCATGGTATCGGTCCTCCCCCCGGAATCCGCACCGGCGCATCCCCTCGATCCGGAACCCGTTCCGGACGAAGAGCCGGCGTGACCGCTCGTTCTCGTCGACCACGAGCACCTCCAGGCGGACGATCCCCCTTCGCCGCGCCTCCTCGATGCAGGCCTGGACCCCCCGTGCCGCGAGCCCCCGGCCCCACCAGGCGGAGTCGAGGTAGACGAAGAGCGAGGCCGAATGGCCGAGACGCGACCAGGGGTCACCGGGGATCAGGCCGACCGTTCCGGCGAGGCGTCCATCGACCCGGATGGCGAGCCAGGCCCCCTCCTCGTGGCGCATGTAATTGAAGAAGTCCAGGGTCCGGCCGAGCGAGACCGGGGGGACGAGGTCGAGGTACCGCGAGACGACCGGGTCGTTGACGAGCCGGTTCAGCTCGGGCAGGTCGGCCTCGGTCACCGGGTCGATCGCGACCGTCTCCTCAGTCATGCTCCTCCTCCCCCGCCTCCGTTCCCCAGCGCCAGGACCCGCGCGGGACAATGAGCTCGAACCGGGCGCCGCTGCCGGGCGTGCCCGTCTCCTGGATGCCGATGCCCGTAATGTCCAGGAGCTCCCGGACGAAGAGGAGCCCCCGGACTTTGCTTCCTCCCCGGACCTCGAGCGAGAAGAGCGACTCTTTCTCGTCGGCCGGTATCCCCGGGCTGTCGTCCTCGTAGATCACCCGGAGGGTCTCTCCGTTCTCCTGGGCGGTGAGCCGGACCACGGTCATCGGTCCACCCCGGGCCAGCGATCCGTGGACGATCTCCTGGAAGGCCCGTTCGAGGAGCGGGTCGGCGAAGACCTCGAGGGTGCCCGTCGTGCACTCGGTGCGGACCCCGTCCATCGGGAGGTGCGAGATGCCGAGGAGGAAGGAGAAGTTGATGTTCTGCCAGGTCGGCTGGCGGACCCCCAGGTCTCCGTAGTCCCGGGCGAGCGCGAGCACCGCGTTCATCTCGGTCGCCGTCTCGACCGAGCGGGCGAACGGGCCGGCGAGCGGGCTGTCGGGGGCGAGGCTCATCCGGGCCAGCTCGAGGTAGCCGTGCAGGATGAAGAGCCGGTTCGAGAGCTCGTTCTTGGTCAGCTGCGAGAGGTAGACCAGCTTGCGGTTCGCCCGCTGAAGCGCCTCCTCCGCCCGGATCCGGTCCGTGATATCGTAGACGGAGGCGATGCTCTGTGCCGTGCCCGGGATGACGGAGACCTGCACGATCACCTCGCGGACCTCGCCGTCCCGGCGCACGAACCGGCAGCCGTACGTGGCGGGGACCTCGGATCCCGACGTGCGTCGTGCCTTGTGGAACTCGAGCATCCGGGGGAGGTCGTCGGGATGGATGAACGAGGTCCAGGCGCGCTTCCCCTCGATCTCCTCTCTCGAGTACTGCGAGAACTCGGCCATGCGGCTGTTGCCGAGGATGATGGTCGTGTCCTCCTGGATGATGAACGTGGCGGACCCCGTGTTCTCGAAGATCGTTCGGTAGAGCAGCTCGGACTCCCGGGCAGACGCCTCCGAGGCCTCGAGCCGCCGCCGCTCCCGGCGAGCGGCTCCGGAGAAGACAGAGAAGACAACCAGGAGGGTTCCGACCAGGAGCGAGACAACGATCGCCGGGACCGCCTCCAGTGCCATCTGCCGGTACCAGTCGCCGGCATCCACGTCCATCCCGAAGACCCCGATCACCCGGCCGCTCCCGCTGTCGACGACCGGGATGAGGACGCTGACCCAGGTCCCCCACCGGTCGGTATCGGCGTCCGTCGTCGTCGCCGTCCCGGTCTCGAAGGCACGAATCGTCCATGGATCCGCATCCTCGTAGACCTGTCCCGGAGGGGAGTAGTCGTTCGATTCGAGGGGCTCGGAGTCGGCATAGAAGAAGACCGTGCCGTCGTCCTGCCGCCCCATCACGTAGGCGAACCGGCACCTGGGGTCGACCGCACGAATGTCCACGAGCTGCGACCTGAGCTTGGTATAGTACGGCGAGCCCAGGTCGTCGACGGAGCCGTTGAGGTGCTGGAGCGTGTCCGCATCAATCCCGGCCACAGCGTATCGCGCGCCCTGGAGGAGGGAACTTCGCATCCCCTCTGCCTCGTTGAACGCCGTCCACGTGGCGAAGAGGCCGCCGCAGACGATCACCAGGACGAGCGCGACCGTCAGCCAGGAGGCACGAAGGCGGGCGAAGAGGTCCCGGTACCCTCCGGTGGACCGATCCTCTCCTGCGACCGACTCCTGGTCCTCCTCCATCGCTCCCACTGACGCTATCAGATCACCTTCTGTACGCAGGCATATCTCAGTATCCCCGGGTTTCGGCCCGGCGCGGTCACCGTCAGGACGTGTTTATCGCCTGCCGCCGAGGGATCCGAGCAGCCCACGGATCAGCTGCCGGCCGAGCTGGCTCCCGATGCCGCGCGCCGCGCTCTGGGCAAACGTCCCGATCACCTCGGTCGGATCGGTGCTGCCGGCCGGGCGGCGCTTCCTGGCAATGGGGGGGGCCGGCGACGGTCGGGGCGCTGTTTTGGGTTCGGGCTCGGGCGCGTCGGGCGCTGCTTCCGGCACCCGGGCTGCGAGGGCTTCGTGGGCCGACTCCCGGTCGATCATCGTGTCGTAGACACCGGCGACAGGCGATGCCCGGTTGACGGCCATGCGTTCCTCTGCCGAGAGCGGGGCGAGCCGGCTCCGGGGCGGGAGCACCCGGGTGCGCTCCACCATCGTCGGCGTACCGGCGGCGTCGAGCACCGAGATGAGCGCCTCGCCGACCCCGAGCTCGGTGATCGCCGACTGGACGTCCAGGCCCGGGTTCGGCCGGAAGGTCTCCGCCGCCGCCCGCACCGCCCGCTGGTCCTTCGGGGTATAGGCGCGAAGGGCGTGCTGGACCCGGTTCCCGAGCTGGCCGAGCACGGTCTCCGGGATGTCGAGCGGGTTCTGGGTCACGAAGTAGACCCCGACCCCCTTCGAACGGATCAGGCGGACCACCTGTTCGATCCGTTCGAGCAGGACTTTCGAGGCGCCGTCGAAGAGGAGGTGGGCCTCCTCGAAGACGATGACGACCCGGGGGCGATCGAGGTCCCCCACCTCGGGCAGGGTCTCGTAGAGTTCGGAGAGGATGTAGAGGAGCAGGGTGGAGTAGAGGCGCGGGGCCTTCATCAGCCGTTCGGCCGAGAGGATGCCGACCGTCCCGCGCCCGTCCGGGGTGAGCCGCATCAGGTCGTCGATCCGGAGCGCCGGCTCTCCGAAGAGGACCTCGCCGCCCTCCTGTTCGAGGGTGAGGAGGGTGCGCTGGATCGCGCCCAGGCTGGAGGTCGCCAGGGTGCCGTACCGGGCCCGGTATTCGGCAGCGTGATCGGTGACGTGGGCGAGGACCGCGCGGAGGTCCTTGAGGTCCAGCAGGAGGAGCCCGGCATCGTCAGCGATCGCGAAGACCGCCGTGAGAACCCCCGTCTGGGTCTCGTTCAGGTCGAGGATACGGGCAAGAAGGAGCGGGCCGATCTCCGAGATCGTGGTCCGTACCGGGTGGCCCGTCTCGCCGAAGGGGTCCCAGAAGACCACCGGGACACCGGCGAACGTGAATCCGTCGAGGCCGAGCTGTGCCGCCCGCTCGGTGATCCGGGGCTCGGGAGTGCCGGGGAGGGCGAGGCCCGAGAGGTCGCCCTTGATGTCCGCGAGCAGGACGGGAATGCCGGCGTTCGAGAACTGTTCGGCCAGGACACGGAGGGTGACTGTCTTGCCCGTGCCCGTTGCGCCGGTCACGAGCCCGTGCCGGTTCGCCATGCGGGGTAGGACGCCGATCGACCGTCCGTCGCCCGCGACGGCGATGGGGAGGGGTGCCTGAGAAGATGGCATACGCGTTCGATGAGGTATCGGCGGTCCGGATGATAAAGCGAACCCGGCATCAGGCGAACGCGATCTGGAACACGGTCGGGTACCGTGTCACCAGGCCGTAGGCGATCGCCCGCCCGATCCAGGCGCGCCCGTCCCGGAACTCCCGCAGGCTGGAGAGCTCCCCGAGCGCCTGGAGCGCCTCGAATGCGAAGCGGTCCGTGAGCGCGACGCTGTCGGCGACGTCCATCGAGGCGAAGAAGAGGATCGGGAGGCGGAGACGGCGCTGGAGCGGTGCCGGGAGGGCGTCCCCGAGCCGGCGCACCACGGACCGATCGAAGCGGTACTCGTCCCCGCCCCGGGTGACCGCGACCGGCTCCGCCTGCTCCAGGAGCTCCGCCAGGCTCAGGCGTTCGGCCACGATGCCGTCGTTCATCCGGCGGGCCTCGAACCGGAACCAGCGCTGGAGGACCCGGTCATCGTGCATCACCCGTCCGTGGGTGGTTCGGCGATTTAATCCTGGCGACAGGTTTAAAGCCGCCCCCAGCCATCACGAGATGATGGCACAGACGACGGTCGGCGATGCCGTGCTCCAGCGCGATGGAAAGACCTACGGCCTCATGGTCGGCGGGGCGGGGGGCGTGGTCACCCCGGAGGAACTCGAGCGGATCGCCCGCGTCGCCCGGGAGCACGCGGTGCCGCTGATCAAGCTGACCCGGGGCCAGCGGATCGCCCTGCTCGGGATCCCGCCGGAGCAGGTTACCGCGGTCGCCCGGGCGGTCGGGATCGGCGATCGCCAGGTCGCCGGCCCCTGCCTGAAGTATGTCGCCGCCTGCCCGGGCACCGCGGCGTGCAAGTGGGGCATGCAGGACGCGCTCGCTCTCGCCCGGGTGCTCGAGGAGCGGTTCGAGGGCCGTCTGCTCCCGTCGAAGCTGAAGATCGGGGTCTCCGGCTGCACCCGGAACTGCAGCACCAGCTTCGCCTGTGACCTGGGTTTCATCGGGGCGGGCCGCGGCTGGATGGTCCTGTTCGGCGGCAACGGCGCCCGCCGCCCGCGGAACGCCGACCTGGTCGCATCGAACCTTTCCGACGACCAGGCCCTCGACCTCGCCCGCCGCCTTGTCGACTATTATGCGGCGAACGCCCGTGCCGGCGAGCGGACCGCGCGGTTTGTCGAGCGGGTGGGCCTCGAGACGATCCGGGCCGAGCTCCTCCGCTTCGTCCCGTACCTCGCGCTCGAGGGGACGGGTTGAGGTCGCTCTCCCGGTTCTCCTGTTCGTCCTGCGGGTACGCGGTCATGTTGCCGGCCGACTCGACCGGCGCCGGGGTCTGCCCGAGGTGCCGGGAGGTCGTGAACGGGGTGCTGGCGGACGCGCCGTGGGACCAGTCGCCCACCGCGAGGGGCCTCTGCGCGCTCCGATGCCCGGGGTGCGACGGGGTGCTCCGTCCCTGGCGGAACCGCACCTGCCCGTCCTGCGGTGGGACCCTCGACAGTGAGCAATGACGGATTGTGACCGGTCTGTCCCGGTCCTGCGGGACGCGGAACTTTCGGATGCAGCGTGGGTCGTGGCGATCATCAACTACTACGCGTCGACCGGGTTTGCCGCCTTCTCCACATCGCCCGTGTCAATCGGGTTCTTCTCGGACCTCCTCTCGACCTCTCTCTCCTGTTCGGTCCTCGACGAGGCGGGGCTCGTCGTCGGGTTCGGCTGCATGAGCCCCCTTCTCCCATTCTCCGCCTTCGTCCCCGCGGTCCTCCTCTCCCTGTACATCGCGCCCGGGCGGACCCGGCAGGGGCTCGGGACCCGTCTCTTCAACCACCTCGCCCGAGAGGCCTCCGCCCTCGGGTGTCAGCAGCTGGTGGTCGCGGTCGCGTCGCCCAACACCCCGAGCCTCCGGTTTCACGAACGGCGCGGCTTTGTCGAGGTGGGTCGGCTGAGAGATGTGGGCACCAAGTTCGGGACACCGTTCGACCTTGTCTGGCTCCAGATGAGGGTGTGATCGAGGGGGACAGGTGCTTTCCGTTCTACGGGGATGGCTCGATCC
>CAYLUL010000093.1:0-6916 GCA_964386835.1 uncultured Methanospirillum sp. | reverse complement strand
ACCGTCATCCGGCTCATGCCCGCACCTCCTCGATCCCCTCGCGGGTGAGCGAGAGGAAGGTATGCCCGTAGGGCGACCGGTCCGGCGGCAGTTCGCACGTGGGGTCGCGCCGGGTGTGCGCCCCCCGGCACTCGGGCCGGAGCAGTCCCGCCCGGCAGATCAGCGAGGCGAGGAGGCACTGGTTCTCCGCAGTGCAGCACTCGAGGAGGTTCCGTGCGGTTGTCGCCCGGAGGCGCTCGTTCTTGAGGGTCTCGACCCCGGCGAGCGCGCCGGCGAGCCCCTCGCGGTCCCGGAAGATCCCCGCGCCCTGCCACATCGTCAGTTTGAGCTGCTTCACGACCTGGTGCGGCAGCACCTCGCCGTCGAGGAAGCCGTCGAACCGGCGCCGCAGCGCCCCGAGCTGCCGGTCGATCGCCGGGGTGATCTCCCGGCGCCGCTCGGGCTCCTGCCCGGCCGACCGGCCAGCCCGGCGCCCAAAGACCTGGGTCTCGGCGAGCGCGTTCCCGCCCAGGCGGTTCGCCCCGTGGACGCCACCCGAGCACTCCCCCGCCGCGAAGAGGCCGGGGACCGTCGTTGCGCAGTCGGGGGTGATCCGGAGCCCGCCCATGATGTGGTGCGCCGTCGGCGCCACCTCCATCGGCTCAGTCCGGATGTCGACCCCGTAGGCGAGGAACTGCTCGAGCATGATCGGCAGCCGCTCCTCGACCTGGCCGGGCGGGAGGTGGGTGACGTCGAGCCAGACGCCGCCACGCTCGGTGCCCCGTCCCTCCAGGATCTCGGTCGCGATCGCCCGGGCCACGACGTCGCGGGTCGAGAGCTCCATCCGTTCGGGGTCGTACCGGCTCATGAACCGTTCGCCCAGGCGGTTCAGGAGCCGCCCGCCCTCGCCGCGCACCGCCTCGGTGACGAGCCGACCGCGAGCGTCGTACGGCTGGATCGCTCCCGTCGGGTGGAACTGGATCATCTCCATGTCGATCAGTTCGGCCCCCGCCCGGAACCCGAGCGCGTACCCGTCGCCGGTCCCCGAGGAGGAGTTCGTGGAGATGTCGTAGACCTGGGTACCCCCGCCCGTCGCGAGCACCACCGCGTCCGCGAGAAAGACGCCGATCTCCCCGTCACGATCGAGCGCCGCCGCGCCAGCGCACCGACCCCCGTCGAGCAGGAGCTCGACCGCCGCGCACTCGTGCACCACCTCGACGTTCGTCGCGGCGAGGCGGTCCATCAGGGTCACCATCATCTCGTGCCCGGTCCGGTCCCCTGCGTAACAGGTCCGCGGGCGCTGCTGCCCGCCGAACGGCCGCTGGGCGACCCCGCCCCCGGGGGCGACATCGAAGACGGCCCCCCAGGCGACCAGCTCCCGCACCCGGTCCGGGGCCTCGTGCACCAGGGCCTCGACCAGGGAAGGGTCGTTGAGGTACGCCCCGCCCTTCAGGGTGTCCGCCGCGTGGAGCGAGGGGTCGTCGCCCTCCCGGAGGACCGCGTTGTATCCCCCTTCTGCCATCGGCGTGCACCCGCCCTTGCCGGCGATCGTCTTGGAGAGGAGCACGACCGACCCGTGCTCCGCTGCCTCGATCGCGGCCCGAACGCCCGCGCCGCCGCTGCCGATCACGAGGACGTGGGACGATCTCGCTCCGTTTTCCACCATCTTGAAGAGGATTGGGGTCGGAGTATGATAAAGAATGGCGAGGGGGACGAAAGAGCACCCATGCGGTATCTGATGAAGTTCGGCGGCACCTCGGTCGCCGATGGCCGAAGTATCGGACAGGTGGTCGAGCTCGTCGGCGCATGCCGGAGGAGCGGCCACGAGGTGGCGGTCGTGGTCTCGGCCATGCGGGGGGTGACGGACGGGCTGATCGCCTGCGCCGAGGAGATGGCGACAACGCGCCATCCGGACCCGGCCCCGTTCCTCGCGGGGGTGCGTGACCGCCAGGCCCGGGCCCTCGCCGAGGTCGCGCCCGATGAGGCGCAGGAGGCCCTCCGCATCATCGACGACCGGCTCGCTGCGCTGGCGAACATCCTCCAGGCGGTCCACACGCTCCGGGAGCTGACCCCGCGGTCGAAAGACTACATCATCTCCTTCGGCGAGCGGCTCAGCGCGGTCGTCGTCGCAGCGGCCTTTCGGCAGCAGGGGTTCGCCGCCGAGCCCCTCGACGGCGGTGCGGCGGGCATCCTGACCAACGACTGTCATGGCGAGGCGATGGCGCTCCCCGAGTCCGGCCCCCGGATCCACGAGCGGGTCGTCCCGCTCCTCGCCTCCCAGGTGCCGGTGATCATGGGCTTCATGGGCTGCACCCCGGACGGTTCGGTCACCACGCTCGGCCGGTCCGGATCGGACTACTCGGCCGCCGTGCTTGCCGCCGGCATGGACGCGGACGAGTGCTGGATCTGGACCGACGTCGACGGCGTGATGACCTCCGACCCGCGCCTCATCCCCGACGCCCGGGTGATCCCCGCCGTCTCGTACCTCGAGGCGATGGAGCTCTCCTACTTCGGGGCGAAGGTGCTCCACCCGCGCTCGATCGAGCCGGCGATGGCGAAAGGGATCGCGATCCGCGTCAAGAACACCTTCAACCCCGACTACCCGGGAACGGTCCTGGTCGCGGATGGGATCCCCTCTCGCCGGGTCGTCAAGGCCCTCTCCTTCATCGACCGGGTTGCGCTCGTCAACTGCAACGGCGCCCAGATGATCGGCCGGCCCGGCGTTGCGAACGCGATCTTCGCCGCGCTCGCCGAGCGATCGGTGAACGTGATGATGATCTCGCAGGGCTCCTCGGAGGCGAACATCTCGCTCGTCATCGATGAGGGGCACCTCGAGGCCGCCATCGCGGCGCTCGAGCCCCTCGTTGCCGGTGGCCTCTTCCGGGAGCTCTCCACCGAGCCCGACGTGGCCGCCGTCGCCGTCGTGGGGTCGGGAATGGCCGGCGCCCCCGGCACCGGGGGACGGATCTTTTCCGCGCTCGGCCGGCACGGGATCAACGTCATGATGATCTCACAGGGCTCCTCGGAGGCGAACATCTCGTTCGTCGTCCGGGCGGCCGACGGCCCGCGTGCGGTGCGGGCATTGCACGATGAGTTCAGGCTTTCGGAGAAGTGCGATGACGAATGACCGGGCGTACCGCGACGCGGGCGTCGATATCCGCCTCGAGGCCGATGGCGTCGCGGCGCTCGTGCGCGAGCTGACCTACCGGCGCCAGGGGGCGCACGCCCCGATCGGCGGGCTCGGCCACTTCGCCGGACTGATCGAGTTCGGCCCCTTCGTCCTCGCACTCGCCACCGACGGGGTGGGAACCAAGATGCTGATCGCGGACGCGGTCGAGGACTGGTCCACGGTCGGCATCGACTGCATCGCGATGAACGTGAACGACCTCTATGTGATGAACCTGGAGCCGATCGCGTTCGTCGACTATATCGCCACCGATCAGATCGACACGGTGAAGATGGCGGCGCTTGGCCGCGGGCTGAACGAAGGGGCCAGGCTCGCGAACCTCTCGATCGTCGGCGGCGAGACGGCGACCCTCGCCGGGCTCGTGAACGGGCTCGACCTCGCGGGGGCGGTGCTCGGGTTCCAGAAACACGACCAGGTTGTCTCCGGAGAGCTCTGCCGGCCCGGCGATCTCGTCGTCGGGCTCCCCTCGTCCGGGGTGCACTCGAACGGGCTCTCGCTCGCCCGTCGGATCGCAGAGGGGAACGGCGGATATGACCAGCCGTTCGGCGATCGAACCCTCGGGCGCGAACTCTTGACGCCGACCCGGATCTACAGCGAGGTGCTCCGGATTGCGGCAGCCCATGAGGTCCACGGGATGTGCCACATCACGGGCGGGGGGCTCCTCAACCTCAACCGGTTGACGCGGTACGGCTTCGTGATCGACGACCCCATCACCCCGCCGCCAATCTTCACCTGGCTCCAGGAGCGGGGCGGGGTCTCCACGCCCGAGATGTACCGGACCTTCAACATGGGCATGGGCTTCGCGCTCGTCGTGCCCGAAGAGGAGGCCGACGGAGTCGCCCGGAGTGTGCCGGGGGCAAAGGTGGTCGGACGGTGCACGGCTGAGCCCGAGATCCGGCTCGAAGACCTCGTTATCGAGTAGAACAGACGAAAAAATGACGGTCGGGTGGGGGGCGATTACACCCCGCACTCGTCGTCCGGGGCGAACGACTCCCTCATCGCCCGGTCGGAGACGATCACCGAGTTGCCGGTCGGGTCCTCGATGATCAGCGTAATGGGAAACTCCCCTTCCTTCACCCCGTCGATCTCTCCTTTCAGGATCTCCGCCCGATCCCGTTCCTCCCCGTCCGCCCAGACGAGAACGCCCTCGACGACCGAGAGGATACGGTCGAGCACCCCCTCGACATTGGTGACGAAGCCCTCGCAGGCCGGGCCCGGATCGATCTCGACGCCGAGCTCGGGGATCCGCAGGATCGCGCTCATCGAGCGGACGACACGAACCGAGAGGTCCTCGGGTGATGAGACCGAAAAGGTGAATCGGACCGGCTCCGACTCATGGAGCATCTGGGTATTGGTGTACCGGTACCCGCAGGCGGAACAGGACGCCGAGACGATCAGGATATCCGAGAAGTATGGGATCGTCTCGGTCTGGTAGATGTACTCGACCTCTTCGCCGCAGGTGGCGCACGGCCCGTTCACGACCGCACGCTGACCGCCTGCGGCGCCCTCTTCCACTAGAATCCCCCGACGATCTTCTCGCGGGAGATCTTGATCGACTGGGGCGTGATCACGACGTACCGCTGTTCGCCAAGACCGACGATGTCGCCGTTCACATCCTTCGCGACCTCTTTCAGGTCTTTGAGCACCCGCTCGGACGTGATCTTATCCAGTTTCAGCTGGGAGATGTCCGCGATCACGATATTCCCGTTGTAGATCTCGTCCTTGATCTTCGGGGTATCCTTGAGGCTCGAGATATTGGCGATCTTGATGTAGCACGACGCGGGCTCGTCATCCGGAGACTGCGTCTCGAACGCCGAGAGGTCGAGTTCCATATAATCGTCCTCTTTCGGAACGGCGCTCTTGCCCAGGAGAGAGTCGAGAATCTTGGAAGCCATACCCAAAATCTCTCCTCCATGCGTATTTAAGTATTCCTTTCTCCGATCAGACCTCGAGACTCCAGATCTCGTCGCCCACGTGGTGGATATTTTTACAGACTTTCCCGCCGGTCTCTGCGCGCATCGCCGCCGCATCCAGGCGGGCGATGCAGACGGCGAGCGGCTTCCCGTGCCGCTCCTCGACGACGAGCACCGGGTGATCCGCCCGGACGTCGTCCGTCACCGCGACGATCCCCGGTCGCATGATGTCGGCCCCATTCACCACGAAGCGGACGGCGCCCATGTCGACCGTCACCCGGCGAGCGGTGAAGGGGCGGGCGATCGCGCCCTGCAGCGTCGGAAAGAGGACCCCGTTCCGCTCAAAAAGGAGGGGGCGCTTGTCGAGCAGGTAGAGGCGAAACGGCCCGCCGGTCTCGGCAACCTCGATTCGTTCGGCTGCGAAGATCCCTGCCTCCTCGCCGAGTTCCTCGCCGAGCCGCCGCACGAGTTCGGCCGCATCTCCCTTTCGGACGGTGTGCCGTTTCCTGATCGTGATCGGCGCCATCGGTCATCTATGGCGTGATTCAGCCATAAAAACCGTGATGGTCGCCTCTGCGCTATGGTTATATACCGCGCTCGCTCACATAGAGTACTCCAGGTGGATCGAGGAAGAGAGATGTCGAAGAGGCCGCTGGATATACTTGACCAGGTACTGAACCGGGAGCCCGTGATCGTCTCGCTGAAGGGCGAACGCGAGCTCCGCGGCGTACTGCAGGGATACGACGTACACATGAACCTCGTCCTCGACCAGGCCGAGGAGGTGACGGATGGTACGGCCACCCGGATCGGTACGCTCATCGTCCGCGGCGATAACGTGATCTACATCTCGCCGTCACAGAACCAGTAAGGAGGAGTTGCATGTCCAAAGGCACACCATCAATGGGGAAGCGGAACAAGCAGAGCCACATCGCCTGCCGGCGGTGTGGATCGATCTCGTTCCACCTCAGGCACAAAGTCTGTTCAAAATGCGGGTTCGGCCGGTCAAGCCGGATGCGCAGCTACGACTGGACTTCGAAGCGGCCAAAAGTACCGACGCACTGACCTCCAATGTGCGGAATCGTTGGCATCGTCGATGCTGGCGGTGTTTCACTCCCGCTCTACTATGCCCTGTACGCGCTTCAGCACCGGGGACAGGAGAGCGCGGGGATATCTGTTTTTGACGGTGACCGCCTCCGGAAGCACAAGGGCCCGGGGCTCGTTGCCGAGGTTTTCGATACCCAGATCCTGCGGAACCTCCATGGGACGGTCGGTGTCGGGCACGTTCGATACCCGACCACGGGGGCGAATCTCCCCGAGAACATCCAGCCGTTCAACTTCGAGTTCATGGGCCGTTCCTTCGCACTCGCCCACAACGGCAACCTCGTGAACACCCGCGAACTCCGCGCGGCGTACGAGCAGGCGGGCCAGATCTTCTGCACGACCACGGACACCGAGGTGATCGCGAACCTGATCGCGGACGAGCTCCGCCACTCGGGCTCGATCGAGGACGCCGTCAGGAGCTGCATGGCCCACCTGCGCGGTTCGTACTCGGTGGTGATGGTCTACGAAGACCAGCTCTACGCGTTCCGGGACCCGCTCGGACTCAGGCCGCTCTGCGTCGGGACGACCCAGAACGGGTACATCGTCGCGTCCGAATCCGTCGCGATCGACGCGCTCTCGGGCACGCTGGTCCGTGACGTCGCGCCCGGCGAGCTCGTCCGGATCGATGAGGACGGGATCACCTCGACCCGGATCGCGACAGCGGACCACGTCGCGCACTGCATCTTCGAGTTCGTCTACTTCGCTCGCGCCGATTCGATCATCGACGGAGTGCTGG
>CAYLUL010000092.1:0-6928 GCA_964386835.1 uncultured Methanospirillum sp. | reverse complement strand
CCCAGCTCTACAAGCAGATGATGATGGGCGCCGGGTTCGAGAAGGTCTTCGAGATCGGGCCGATCTTCCGGGCCGAGGAGCACAACACCACTCGCCACCTGAACGAGGCGACCTCGATCGATGTCGAGGTTGCCCTGGCCGACCACCAGGACGTCATGGACCTCCTGGAGAAACTCGTCGTCTCGATCTACGAACATGTTGCGGCGACGTGCGGCGACGTGCTCGAGCGGGGCGGGTTCGAGCCCTGCCGCATCCCGAAGGGACCGTTCGCGCGCCTCCCGTACGCCGAGGCGATCGAGATCGCCGCAGCGGGGATCGACGAGCCGATCGCCTTTGGCGACGACCTCTCCCCCGCTGCCGAGCGGGCGATCGGGGAGTCGATGGGCGAGCACTACTTCGTCGTCGACTGGCCGAGTTCGATCCGCCCGTATTACGCGATGCCGTACGAGGACAACCCGTCCATCTGCAAGGCCTTCGACCTCATGCACCCCCGTATGGAGCTCTCGTCAGGGGCCCAGCGCGTCCACCAGCACGACCTGCTCGCCCAGCAGATCGCCGCGAGAGGCCTGTCACCCGACTCGTTCGAGTTCTATCTCCGTCCATTCCAATACGGGATGCCGCCCCATGCAGGGTGGGGACTGGGGATCGAACGGCTTGTGATGACCATGCTCGGCCTCTCGAACGTCCGCGAGGCTGTCCTCTTTCCCCGGGACAGGCACCGGCTCGTGCCATGACCTTCCCGCCGGTCCTGCTTCCCACGACCGTGGTCGGCTCGTACCCGCCGGTTGAGGGACGGGGCCTGCGGTCCCTTCTTGACCCGCACCGGACCGCCCTGGAGACCGCGGTCGACGACCAGCTCCATGCCGGGATCGAGATCATCTCGGATGGCCAGGTCCGGGCGGACATGATCGCCGCGTTCGCAGGACGGCTCCCCGGGGTCCGCGATGGGCGCGTCATCGGGCGGATCGAGCCCCCTGACCGGCCGATCACCGTGGACGACACCCGGTACGCTCGCTCGAAGGCCCCGTTCGTGAAGGGGATCCTGACCGGTCCGACCACGCTCGCCCACGCGCTTCACCTCGACACTCCCATCTACCGGGACCGGAGTGACCTCGCGCTCGACCTGGCGCGGGTCCTGGCGGGCGAGGCCCGTGCCCTGGTCGAGGCGGGCGTCTGCATGCTCCAGGTGGACGAACCGATCCTCTCGACCGGGATCGCCGACCTCGGGCACGCGGGCGAGGCGATCGGAGTGGTGGTCTCGAACCTCTCGGTCCCTGTGGCACTCCACGCCTGCGGACCGATCTCAGGGACGATCGACGCCCTGCTGAGGTACCCGGTGCAGGTCCTGGACCTGGAGTTCGCCGGCCACCCATCGAACCTCGACCTCCTGGCGCCCAGGGAGCTGAATGAGAAGCGGATCGGGCTCGGGGTGATCGTCTCCTCTTCCGACGAAGTGGAGACGGTCGCAACGGTCCAGACCCGCGTCGAGCGAGGTGTCGAGCTCTTCGGCCCCGAACGCCTCCTGATCGACCCCGACTGCGGCATGCGGATGCGTTCGCGCCGCGCCGCCTGCGCCAAGCTCACGAACATGGTCGAGGCCGTCCGTGCGGTGCGGGCGGACCTCTGATCATCGGCCCCCTTTTTTTCGTCCGGCAACAACATCTCCCCGGGAGCGGGGATTATAAATGACCGTGCGGCCAGATTCCACCATGCACTTCGACGCCCGGGGACCGCTTGAACTGGCGGCACACGCGGCGATCACCGATCGCCGGGGCAGGGTTCTCCTCCTCCGCCGTCCGGATCTGAGTGCTCAGAACCCGGGACGGTGGGAGCTGCCCGGGGGTCGACTTAACCCGGGCGAGGGGATCGCCCTGGCGGTGACGCGCGAGGTCAAGAGGGAGACAGGGCTCGATATCGTTCCGGGCCGTCTCCTGGGGGCGGGAGCCCAGGAGCTCTCCGGGGGACGGACCGTCCACATGGTGCTGGGGGTCGTCGATGTGACAGGAGATGTGGCCCTCTCCGCGGAACACGATGCCCACCGCTGGGTCACGCCGAACGGCCTTTCACGCCTTCCGCTCTCGGACTGGATGACGGCCTGGGTCGAGACGATGCGAGAGTGAGGAGAGTCTCAGGGGGATAGGGTGCGGCAGTTCTCTACCAGCACCCTGCCGTCACCGGGGAGGGTGGTCCTCGGGCCTCCGGTTGATCAGCTGCCAGTAGCACCCGATCTCCCGGATCACCTCGGCAAACCGATCGAACTCGACCGGTTTGACAATATAACTGTTCACCCCCAGTCCGTAGCTCATCGCCATATCCCGCTCCTCTGCTGACGAGGAGAAGACCACCACCGGCGTCTCCCGGAGGGCGGTGTCCGCCTTGATCCGCCGGAGAATCTCGAGCCCGCTCACCTTCGGGAGTTTGAGGTCGAGCAGGATCACCCGGGGCCGGATCCCCTCGGAGAAGAGGGCATCGATCGCCTCCTGCCCGTCCCATGCCACCCGCACGTGATCGCGGATGTTCGACCACTCAAAGACGTGGAGGATCAGCTCCACGTCGTGCGGATTGTCCTCGATCAGCAGGATGTCCTTATCCCATGAATGTGCTTCCATCTCGTTCCTCCTGGCCCAGTGTGAAATAAAAAGTTGCCCCCTTGTCGGGGGCTGCCTCCACCCAGATCCGACCGTCATGCCGTTCGATGATCCGCTGCACGATCGCGAGCCCGACGCCGGTTCCCTCGTACTCACGGGCGCTGTGAAGACGGGAGAAGACCTTGAAGAGGGTGGGAGTGTACTGGGTGTCGAACCCAACCCCGTTGTCCCGGACAAAAAAAACGGTTCCCTCGCCGCCTTCATCAGCCCCGATCTCGATCCGGGCAGACGTCCTTGCACGGGTGAACTTGAGTGCGTTTCCGATCAGGTTGGAAAAGACCTGCTTGAGCAGTGCCGGGTCGGCCCGGCATCGAGGAAGCTCACCGACCACGATCTCCACCTGGCGATCGTGCTGCTCACCGGAGAGGTCGTCGATCACCTCCCTCACCAGCACGGACGGGTCCAGTTCCTTCAGGTTCAGGGCTCCCCGCCCGGCCCGTGAGAAGTTGAGGAGGTCGTCGATCAGACGGGCCATCCGCCGTGCGTTCGTGCTGATCAGGTCCAGGTACCGCTTCGCCGGCTCGGAGAGGCCCTCCTGGTGTTCGTGAAGAAGGATGTACGTGAAGCCGTCGATCGCCCGAAGCGGCGATCGGAGGTCGTGGGAGACCGTGTAGGTGAACGACTCGAGCTCGCTGATCGCCTGGCGGAGGTCCTCGGTTCGCTGGCGCACCCGCTCCTCGAGCTCGGCGTAGAGCAGGCGGTTCTCCTCCTCGGCCTCCCGTAACCGGGTGATGTCGTTGCCGACACAGAGGATGCCGAGCGGCGTCCCGTCCTCGCCCACGATCCCCCGGTTGGTCCAGGAGATGAAGGCCCGGGAGCCATCTCGGCGCATGTTCTCGTTCAGGTTGAGCGAATGGCCGGCCGGCTCCCGGCAGATCGCATGAACAATGTCGCCCGTCGGCTCACCCCGGGTGTCGAACTCGGGCACGATCGTGCCGATCGCGTCCTCGCCCAGGAGCTCCCCCGGCTCGTACCCAAAGAACCGCTCGGCATACTCGTTCACGTACCAGATCCTCCCGTCCGGCCCGAGCCGGAGGATGATCGAGTTCGCGTCCTCGACGAGTTGCCGGTACTTCTCCTCGCTGTCGCGCAGCGCCACCTCGTTCCTCTTCCGCCTCGTGATGTCCTGGCCAGCGGCGTAATACCCGGTCACCCGGCCGTCCAGGGGATCGCGGACCGGCATCGTCCGGTGGCTGAGCCACTGGATGGTCCCATCCCGATCGTAGACGCGGAACTCGCTCTCGTGGGGCCGGTTGGCGAGAGCCGCCGTGGCATGCTGTTCGATCGTACTACGGTCGTCTTCGTGGACGATCGCCGGCAGTCCGCCCATCGTGGCAAGTTCCTCGAACGTTCGGCCGCAGATGGGGAGAGGGTCTCCCGCTGTCCAGACCTGGTTCCAGGTCCCGTCCGGGCCGAGCTCCATGCGGTAGGCATAATCAGAGACCAGCGCCAGCGTCCGGCGGTACCGATCCTCGCTCTCGGAGAGACTCGCCTCGTGCCGTCGCAGCTGCTCGATCGTCCCCTTGAGCCTGCCGACCATCGTACTGATCGACGAGGTGAGGACCGAGAACTCCTCTGCCGGGCTTGGCGAGATCGTGTGGTCGAGGTCTCCCTGCGCGATCGCATCGACGTCGTCGACCAGGCTCCGGATCGGACCGGTCAGACGGCCTGAGACGAGCCCGGCGGCAACCAGTCCGATCCCGAGGGCCCCGAGAGCGACGAGCGCATGGTACCAGACAAGGGTCGCGAGGGCATCGGTGAGCGGCCGAGTGGTATAGGCCAGCTCCACGATCATGGAGATATCTGATCCATACCGCTCGTCGTACAGGTCGATATACCGGTACCGGACCTTCTTGCCGGACGCTTCGTCAAGCAGCTCAAACCCGGAGCGCGTCTCGATTGCCCGGTCCAGCCGGGCCGACAGCTCAGCATCGGGAATAAAACTCCGGTTGCCCACCTGGTCCTTCTGGAGGGTGAAGATACGCACGTCGTCGACGTACGGATTCAGGGCCTTGATGTCCCGGATCGTTTCAGTGTACTTGAGACGCTGCCGCTCTTCCTTAAAACTCTCACCCGTCATACCGAGTTCGAGGATGAACTGGTGGTCTGGTGTCGAGGTATAGGCGTACTTGCGGAGGAGACCCGAATCAGGCTCCCGGACCACACGATCCGGATAGAACCCGCTCAGGTTCCGTATCCGGTCCAGGTATGATCCGAAGACCGGGTCCTGTCCGAAGTCAAGATCCAGGTCGGGGAGATAGGTGGTGTATTCGATGACATTCGAGGCGTTGATGACATAGATGTCCATCCTGCCCTGAAAGGTCTCTCGCTTGATCCGCTCGAGGTCCATCTGCGATGGGTCCCCGCCAACGTCGGCGTACTCCTGGAGGAGCATGCCGAGACCCTTCTCCATCTCGACGTTCATCGTGTCATCGAAGAGTTTGAGGCCCGAGTCGATCAGGTGAATCGAGTTGTTCAGATCGATCTCCGTCTGCTCCTCGAGAAGATGCTGATGGTCCCTGAGGTTCTTCTCCGCGATCCGATAGTCCACCACCGTGATCCCACAGACGATCCCGACTATCAGGAGCACTATGAAGACGAAAAGCGTCAGGGAAAACGGACGGGAGCGGAGTGAGAGTGTCACGATGATCCCCGATGTGAAGGACCGGGTCCCACCCAGACAAGCCTGTCAGAGTAAAAAAACCTTCTGATACGTGTTCGGCGCCGCGGGAGGCCAGAAATAGAGTATAATTATTAATATATCGATGCACAGCTATCCTGCATGGGCCTGGAAGAGGACCGGGCAGTCGTGCGGAAGATCCGCACGCTTCTCAAGGCGCATCCAAAAGGATTGATCATCACCGAGATCGCCCAGCGGCTCAAGGTGAACCGTAACTCGGCCGCCAAGTACCTCGAGATCCTCCTCTTCACTGGCCAGGTCGAGGTCCGGCAGATCGGCATGGCCAAGATCTACTCCGCCTCGCAGCGGGTCTCCCTCTCAGGCCTGCTCCAGTTTGCACAGGAGCAGATCCTGGTCATCGATGACGGAGGAAGGATCATCCAGGCAAATGATCGCCTCCTCCGATTCTGGAATGTTTCGCGGGAGGACCTCCTCGGTGAGAGCCTGGACCGGACCTCCGTGGGGCCGTTGCACGCACTTGGCCCGATCACCCCCGGGGACGGCGAAGAGGCCGAAAGGCGGGAATGCGCATTCGAATACGAAGGAAAAACGGTCTTCTGCCGGCTCTCACTGATCCCGACCGTCTTCGAGGACGGCGGCAAGGGCACCACCCTGATCATCGAGGACGTCACGGCTGAACGAGAGTCAGAACAGCAGCTGGCGGAGAGCCAGGAGCGGTATCGCGCCGTGGTCGAGGACCAGACCGAGATGATCGCCCGGCACCGGCCCGACGGGGCGATCACTTTTGCAAACCGCGCCTGGTTCCGGTTCTTCGGGGGCGAGGAGGACGTTGGTGGGGAAGACCCGGTCTTTCGTGAGATCCTCCCCGTCCTCGATGGACACGACGGCGAGGTCTCGTCCGATACCCCGATCACCCTGGCGGTGCTCCGGGTCAACAACGCCCTCGGCGAGCCCCGGTGGGTGGCGGGGAGCCACCGAGCGCTCCGAGACCCCGAGGGTGCGATCGTCGAGTACCAATCGGTCTTGAGAGACGTCACCGAAGCCCATGAGCGGCAGCGCGAGCTCCTGGTCAAGGAGGCGGCGATCGCCGCCTCGATCGACGGAATGGCGATCATCGGGGCGGACGAGCGGATTGAGTACGCCAACCGGGCCTTCGCCGCGATCTTTGGGTATGTCACGCCATCCGACGTCGTGGGCCAGGAGTACTCCCAGCTTGCCCACAGGGATCTGACAGCCGTGATGGTGTTTGCTGAAATAAGGTCCGCCCTTCGCCGGGACGGGCGATGGGCCGGAGAGGTCCGGTGCCTCCGCCGCGACGGACGCGCGTTCACCGCCCAGGTCTCCGCTTCGAACGTCCTGGATGAATCGGGGATATTTCTCTGCATCCTCCTCTCGGTCGTGGACGTGACCGAACGGCGGCAGACCGAGGAGGCGCTCAAGCGGAGTTACGAGAAGCTGCAGGAGACGATCGAGTTCATGCCGGACGCGACCTTCATCGTGAACCGCGAGCGGCACGTGATCGCCTGGAACCGGAGCATGGAGAAGATGACCGGCATCAACCGGGAAGAGATGATCGGGAGTCGAGACTATGGACGCGCCTTTGCCGGTTTTGGCGGCGCCTTCCCGGTCCTCGTCGACC
>CAYLUL010000091.1:3237-7196 GCA_964386835.1 uncultured Methanospirillum sp. | reverse complement strand
ACAGGTCGTAGAGGTCGGCCCCCTCATGGAAGTCGAATCCAACGGCCCAGATCTTACCCGATCCCGCATTACCGCATCGGAGGGCGAGGCAGTTCTCGAACCGGATATTCCGGTTGACCCTGGGGGAGCGGCAGCCATTTAAATTGAAACCGGTTGAACCGACGTCGATCGCCTTGCACCGGATGAACTCAATGTCCTCGCATACCCGGCCATCCGCCCAGACAAAGAACATCCCGTTGACGGTCGGGGCAGTCTTCTTGGAGTCCTGGATCGTGACGTCGTGCACCTTCACATTCGACGTCGTGATCATGAGCCAGCCGCGGTTCGTGATCTTCAGGTCGCTCACGGTCACGCCGGGCTCAGCGATATCCACCCGTGCTGCATAGTCGCCAGCCATCGAGAGGACAGTCTTATCCGGCCCCTGGCCCTTCAGGATCGAGTTTCCCCGAACAAAGACCGTTCCCGACGTCCGGAACGTCCCCCCGGAGAGTTCGACCAGGGATGCGTTTGCAAAGGCCGCGTTGATCTCCACCTCGTCGGCGACACCATCGCAGATAAAAGAAGCCGCGGCCCGTGCGGATTCATCTGCGTCCGAGGCGGCCACCATCACCGCCGACGCGCCGCCGGCAAGAGATATGAGCACCAGGATGGTCGCTGCGAGGAGTTGTATTCTCGACGCCATGCCTTCACCAGGTTTATGACCGGGAGACCTATTAAAATAATGGCCAGGACACCTGGTCATATCGCGCTCTGTTTTTCAAAAATTCTCGGGATTTTGAGTGCGTAACCGCTTTAAACCGAATGATCAGGAACCTTCATAGAGAGGCGATGACCCCGGCGGAGAGCGCTGCGGTTCCAGCGGTGGCAACCAGGAAACCTGTCCAGAGAGCCACAAGAGAACGATCGCGCTGCCACCCGAGGAGCCATGCGATCGGGACGCAGACATAGAACCCTGCGAAGATCACACCCGGGATCAGGGCAACGGGTCCGTACCGCTCGAGCCATGCGATGGTCTTCGTCTGCCGCTGGGCGCGCTCGACGAGCCTTCGAACGATGCTCAAACGTTCGGCAAGGGTGTCAAGGACCGCGAAGAGAAGAAGCATCAGGGTCCCTCCCGAGAGCGCGACGAAGATGGTCGCAGGGAGCGGGGGTGTGCCAATCCCAACGGCAACGGCCGCTGCACCATACTCGATGATCGCGGTTGACGAGGCCACACCGACGATCCCAGCAAAGGGGATCCCGAAGATCAGTCCAATCAGGAGAGACAGGCCCGCTCCGATACCAGCAAGGAGTGCCATCGTGGGTCCGCTGCTCAGGCTCGGAGGGTTCACCTCAGTATCTCTCTCCTGCGCCTCCTCAATCTATTGGTCCTGTGGTGAGCGTCTTTATTAACACCGCTCGGTGTCAACCTTGTGCACATGAGACAGACGTTCGCCTTGAGTCTTCTCGGCATCGCCGTCCTCCTGGTGTTCCTTGCCGGTTGTCTCGGGCCCGAGCCCGATCCTGCCGCGCAAATCCCAGCAACGACTGCCACCCAGGTGATCTCGGTGCAGGGAGGGCCCACCACATCCACCACACTACCATCACGCCTGGAACTCGAGGTGGTCTACAGCGGGATGTGGAGCGGGGCGTACGGCACCCGTGACGCGATCAAATCGAACGAGGGCTTCGGAAACGCGACCTTCCCCGTCCCGTCCGATGCGCCGTTCATCCAGGCCACGTTCCAGAAGCAGGAGTCGAACGACGAGCCGCTCACCCTCCGGCTGCTCCGCAACGGTACGGTCGTGAAGGAGGCAAGCGGCGCGGGCCCCCTCGCTATCGTCACCCTCGAGGTCTCCCTCGAGTAGGAGGGAGAGCCACCGATCACAACCAGCCGCGTTCGGCCCAGACCTCGAACTCGTGAGGCCAGGTGTCCCGGTTCATCGTGACCAGTGTCCGGAAGTATGCTCTGCTCGCCTCGAGAGCAGCGACCTGATCGGGATACTGCCGCCGGGTGGTGATCGCCTCCGCGAGGTCCCGCCCGAGGTCGTACCCCTGCACGAGAGCGCTGGAGAGCCGATCGGGATCGGCTCCCAGGCTGACACCCACCCCCCCAACGGTCTGCGCGCCGAGGTTGTTCAGGACCTGATTCAGGTAGCCGATCACGAGGTCGTCACCGCTCCCGCCGGTCGTACAGACCGCACAGCCGTACTTGCCGTCGAAAGCGCAACAGTGGATCGCATCCGCCATCCTGTCCAGCACCTGCTTGAGCTGCGCAGTCGGACCGTTGATGTAATTGGGCGACCCGATCACGAGACCGTCTGCGCCGACCATCGTTTCATAGAGACGACGATAGTCATCGACCCGCGGACACTCACCGGTTGCATAGCAGGTCCCGCACCCGGTGCAGAACTCAAACTTCATCCTGCAGATGTCGATGAACTCTGTCTCGGCCCCTACCGAGGCGGCACCCTCAAGAACGGCCTTGACAAGACGAGCGGTCCGCGACTCCGCACCTCGAGGGCTTGCACTGATTCCGACAATCTTCATGTACCCTTCCTCTCTTCTCACCCTTTAAAAAAAACCTCGGTCACGTTCGCGTCTCCATGAACTCGCGGATCGCACGGACCGGGTCGCGTACGCTGACCCGGTGCGCGGCAAGGTGCTCCTGGTAGGTCGGGAATTGAGTCCGGTAGAGCGTACCGAGCGGGATTCGAGAATCCCGGCTATAGTCCCACTCCCGTGCGACGCGTTGGGCCCGGTCCGCGTCCGCGGTAGGATATTCGCCCGAATCGAGGTCGCAGACGTGCTCGTCGTAGTAACCGGCCTCGTTGAAGAAGGACGCGCAGACCTGAAGGATCTCCAGAAATGAGAACCCACGATGGGAGAGGGCGTCCTGGATCAACCCCCGGAGTTGGGGTAGGCGGCGCGAGTATCCACGCGCGACAAAGGTCGCACCAGCCCCGACCATCAGCGCGAGCGGGTTAAGTGGATATTCGGGGGAGCCGGCAGGGGTCGACCTACCGGCAAACCCGATCGGCGAGGTCGGGGTGTACTGCCCGGTGGTCAGACCGTAGACCCGGTTATCGTGGACGAGCAGGGTGATATCGGTGTTCCGCTTTGCCGCAAAGAGCAGGTGTTCGAGCCCTTCGCCGTAGCAGTCGCCATCCCCCGCACAGCAGATCACCCGAAGGTCGGGGTTCGCGAGCGCGATCCCGGTCGCCACCGGGATCGTCCGTCCGTGGATCGAATAGAAGGAATTGATGCCCAGGTAGTCGGCCATCTTGCCGTGACAGCCGATGCCCGTCACGAGCACGAACTCTTCTGCCGGGGTCCCCCCATCGATCATGCCGGTCACCACGTCCTTCAGGGCATGTTCGATCGCGAAGTTACCGCACCCGGGGCACCAGGTATTCGGCGCCGAGGTGATCAGGTCGCTCGTCACCACCTAGACCACCTCCGCGAGTCGGGACTCGAGGTCCTCGACCGTGAACGGACGACCATCGTATCGCTGCACCCGCGCATCGGTCTCGAACCCGTGCACCCGCATCAACTGCTCGAGCTGCCCGGTCCAGTTCTGCTCGATGACGACAAGCCTGTCCAGCCCCTCCACGGCAGCACGGAACGCGTCGACCGGGAAGGGCTCGAGCACGACTGGACGGATGACCCGGAGTGGCAACCCTTCCGCTGCCTCGCCGACGGCGCCGGCGGTCGACCCCCAGGTGATCACGCCGACGCGTGCGTCGTCCGGGCCGGAGACGGTCACGGGTTCGAGCCCGGCGATCGCCCTCGCGAGGGTCCGCGCCTTCTCCCGCCGCTTCTCCTGCATCGGGCGTGCGACGTCTGCGTCCTCGGTGGTCGTCCCGAACTCGTCGTGCTCGTAGGAGTTCACCTTGATCACCGCTCCCTTCGACGGGACAGTTCTCATGGGCGAGATGCCGGTCGACGTGAGCCGATATCGATAGTACGGTTCTTCGAGA
>CAYLUL010000091.1:0-3227 GCA_964386835.1 uncultured Methanospirillum sp. | reverse complement strand
AGAGGCATTGGTGTGCCGTCGTCCGGGGTCCCAACCTCGAGGTCCGGGTCGATCTCGGCTGAGTACCCGCCCTCGCAGAGTGTCTTGTCGACGAGCAGGATTGCCGGTATCTGGAACCGCCAGGCGAGGTCGAGGATACGGGCGGACCAGAGGTACGCCTCTTCCGGGTCCGACGGGGCAACGATCAGACGCGGAAACTCCCCCTGGCCCGCGTGGCGCGCGAAGAGGAGCTCGGTCTGGCAGGAGTAGGTCGGGAGCCCCGTGCTCGGTCCGGGCCGCTGGCCGAGCACGATCACGACCGGCACCTCTGCCATGCCGGCGAGTGAGAGCCCCTCGGTCATCAGGCAGAAGCCGCCGCCGGAGGTCCCGACGGCACACCGTTTCCCGGCGTACGCCGCGCCGAGCGCCATCAGGATCACGGCGATCTCACTCTCGGGATGAACGACCGAGAGGTCGGTCCTCTGGGCGAACTCGGCGAGAAAGTGCAGGATGCTGGAGGTCGGAGTCATCGGATAGGCGACATAGGTGTCGAGCCCCCCCCGGACCAGTCCGAGCGCGATCGCCTCGTTCCCGGTCAGCACCGGGAGCGGTTCACGGTCGCCCCGCGAGACCTGGAATTGTGTCTCAACCGTGTCGTATGCCCGGCGGGCCACGCGAAGATTGACTGCTGCGTGCTGGCCGAATTCCCGTTCGATAACCTCCTCGACGAGGGGCCACGGGATGCCGACACAACGGGAGAAGGCACCGATCATCCCCGTGTTGCGCGTGATCGGGGCCGCACTCTCCGCCTTCAATATCTCGTCGAGCGGGACCGGGACGCCCTCTGCCTCCTTCACAGTCGTCGAGTCGTAGAGGATCACCCCCCCCGGCTTCACCCTCTCCGCGTGCCGCTGCACGGTCTCGCGATCGAGGGCGATGACCACATCAACCCGGTCGCGGTGCGTCCCGATCGCACGGTCTGCCGACCGAACGATCGCGAAGTTATGGCCCCCCCGAATCAGGGACGGGTAGTCGTAGTACATGTAGACGTACCGGCCGAGATGGGCCATCAGCCGGTTGAGCACCGCGCTCGCCCTGTTGATCCCCTCGCCGGCCCTACCACCGATCAGCACCGAGAACTCTTCCACGGAGATACCTCTTCTTCCTGGAGGGACGGCGGCGCATATAGCCTTGATGCCGCTGATCCAGCACGCGAGTCAGCCCTGGTTCAGCCCCGATTATCATTCGGTGTCAGTCTCCTGCTCGAGGATGCCGAAGACATTCCCCTCGGCGTCGGCGCAGTACGCGACCTTGCCCACCCCGGAGACCGAACGACGGGGCATCAGGATCTCGCCACCGGCCCTGATGCAGCGGAGAAGAGTATCGTCTATCGAGGAGACGCCGACCAGGTTCGTGAACGACGAT
Organism: uncultured Methanospirillum sp.; assembly: GCA_964386835.1. Classification (GTDB taxonomy): domain Archaea; phylum Halobacteriota; class Methanomicrobia; order Methanomicrobiales; family Methanospirillaceae; genus UBA288. Next base: position 1,823 of record CAYLUL010000091.1, on the reverse strand, counting down.
CCGCGCACCCGGGGCATCACTGCCCCATCAATCCCGGGTTCGTCCTCACCCCCGGTCCGCAGCAGGAGATAGTAGGGGTCTGCGGTGCGGACAACCTCCCATCCGAAGACTTCCCGGTAGAAGGCCGCCACCTGCTCGGGGTCATCGGCATGGCATTCAAAATGAACGACGCGTGGCATGGTTCCACGGCGGTGCATGGGGCCCACTCGAACTAGAACTTTATTGTCCGTCAGGAGATGGTGACGCTCACTTGTACTCACGACGCGAATAGGTATACCGCCCGGACTCGCCTCCCTTCACAACGATGTAGACCCACTGGTAGAGAGAGCGAAACATGCCGAACTGTTCGTACCGGCGCATCGAGAATCCGACCTCCAGCCGGGAGTCGAAGATGATCCTTCCCTGGTGCACCATCCGGCGCGCGATCTCGAGGTCGTCGCCGGCATCGATCGTGCGGTACATGCCCGCCCGGAGGAAGGCATCCTTGCGAAACCCGGCATTGCACCCGAGTGTGTAGTACAGAAGGCCCGTGTGATAGAAGAGGCCCGAGAGAGTGTTGGCCGTCCAGAGCGAGAGCCGGTTGCGGAAAGAGTCCTCGATCGGCCGCACCGTTCCGTAGACCATCACAACCCCGTCCTTCGAGAGCCCGTCCCGGATCCGTTCGAGCCAGTCGCGGGGCAGGACACAGTCCGCATCCGTGGTCGCGATCAGGTCAGCCTCTGCCGCGAGGACGCCGTCGTTCCGCGCCCCCCCCACCTTCGGGCTCGTCTGGACAAAGACCCGATCGGCATAACGGCGAGCGATCTCCTGCGTTCGGTCTGACGAGTCGCCGTCGACGACGATCACCTCGTACTGATTTCGCGGGAGGGTCTGGTCCTCCAGGGAGAGGAGGCAGCGTTCGATGCCGGCCTCTTCATTGAAGCTCGGCACGACCACCGAGATGACCGGGGTCAACGTCGCCCCTCCAGTTCACGCCGCAGGAGTTCGATCTCAGCCATCGTCTCCCGGTGGAACGAGAGGACCAGGTCGCCGATCATCCCGAAGACAAAGATCTGGATCCCGACCATGATCAGGAGCACGGTCAGGATAGTGAGCGGGAGGTGCGTGATCCCGGCGAGCCACTCGACGACCACGAGCACCCCGATGATGAACCCGACGACGGCAAGGGTCACGCCGATCAGGCCGAAGTAGAAGAGCGGATTGTTCATCCGGGCGAGGCGATAGATCGTCACGGCGATCCGGTATCCGTCCTGGATCGGGTTCAGCTTGGTGGGCGTGCCTGGTCGCCGGCCGTACCGGATAGGCACCACCTGCACCCGGTGGCCGTTCCGGACCGCCTCGACCGAGATCTCGGTCTCGATCCCGAAACCCTGCTCCTTCAGGGTCATGTGGTTGATCGCGTCCAGGGTGAAGGCCCGGTACCCCGAGAGAATGTCGAAGAGGAATCGCCCGTGGGCGAGGCGGAAGAGCCGATTCAGGATGTAGTTGCCGGTAAAGTTGAGCCGAGAGAAGGCGCCGAGGTCGGCATCCCGGAGCCGGTCGCCGATCACCTGGTCATACCCCTCGAGAAGCGGTTTCACCATCCGGTCCGCATCCGCGGGGTCGTAGGTCCCGTCGCCGTCCAGCATCAGGACATACGGGGTCTCGATCTCCCTGAAGGCCTCGACGACGGCGTTACCCTTGCCGCGCCCTTCCTGGACGATCACCTGGGCTCCGGTCGCTTCGGCGAGCTCAGCGGTGCCATCCGTGCTATCACCGTCGATCACCAGGACGCGGCGATAGCCGTGGTCGACGAAGTCCCGAATCAAGGCCTGAATGGTCGG
>CAYLUL010000090.1:0-7205 GCA_964386835.1 uncultured Methanospirillum sp. | reverse complement strand
GCTCGTCGAAGATCTGGTCGCGCTGCCGGAACTCCCGGATGTTCGTCGCGGCCTCGCCGGCCATGTCCATGATGTCGCTCGAGCGGATCTCGTCGCCGGCCGCGAAGACCTTGAGAGCCATATCCCCGAGGACGTAGACCCGGCGCGAGAGCGGCCGAATGATCTCGGCGGCATTGATCGCCGACCGGAGGAGTTTCTCCCCCAGGTTCTCCTGGCCGGACTCCCGCGCCGCGACAAAGAGCTCGGTGTAGTACTTCGCCTGCAGGGCCCGGTCCGGCAGGGTGTGCAGGCTCCGGTCGATCGAGCCGACCAGGCCCTTCGAGAACTCGCCGGAATGGATCTTCTGCTTGGCGTCGAGCACCATCGCGTGGATCCCGTCACCGGGTGTGGGCTGGGGGTCCTGGTTGAGCCGAAGGAGGGTCTCGTGCCGGACATCCTCGTCCTCGATCCCCGACGCCACCTCGATCGCCCGGGCCAGAAACACCTCGGTGTCGCGCCGCTGCGAGATCGCGACCAGCCGCTGGACGAGTGCACGCTTGAGCACAGCGATGATGAACGGGATGTTGATCCGACCCATCGACCGCTCCACCTCACCCAGGAAGGCCTCGACGTAGGAGTGCTCCCCACAGACCTCGGCGATCGGGATCACGTTCAGGAGCGCGGTCCCCCGTTCATAGGGGCTCTGGATCGCCTCGATCGAACGCGAGACCAGGCGGAGGATCGTCCGGCAGGATCCGGCGTTGTCCCGGACCATGTTCGAGACCGCGATCAGGGCCTCGATGTAGTCCTCAGGGTTCGCGATCCCCTCGATGATCGTCATCGCGCGGGGCAGGTCCTCGTCACTGCGGTTCAGGGCATGGAGGTTCACGATCGAGAGGACGAGCTGGACCCGGACGAACGAGGCGCGATCGGGCTCGACCCCGTCGAGGAGAGAGATCGCCCGCTCCAGGCAGGCGTACGCCTGCTTCTCGTCTGCGCTGACGAGGAGTGTCGCGACATCGGCGAGGATCAGGACCTGCTGGTACCGGTGGGGCAGGCTGTCAAGCCGGGCGAGGATATCGTCGACAAGACTGTCGGCCTGCTCGCGCCGGCCCTGACGCATGAAGAGGTCGGCTAGGGTCGACATGCCCGAGAGGCGTGTGTACGGATCCTTGATCTGCTGGTTGAGCTGACGGGCGAGATCCATGATCAGGTGCGACGTCTCTGCCTGGTCGAGACGCATCAAGAGGTAGGCGAGGACCTCGTAGGGGTCGGTGGAGTCGAGGAGTTCCACGATCTCCCGGAGCCCGCCGGCGATCCGGGTGATCATCGCATCCCGCTCGAGCGGGTTCTCGATCTCGAGCGAGAAGAGGGTGAGCGGAACAAAGAAGTGGAGGGCGCTCGACCGCTCGGCATATTGGAGGACGATGTCGATGGCGCCCGCGATCTTGAGCGAGACCTGCCCCCGGTTCGTGTGCTGGTGGATCAGACTGAGGGCCTGCTGGAACGGGCGGGCCTCCTCGATGAAGTCGGGCGACTGGTAGGTCGTTGCCGACTCCTCGAGCCGGAGGCAGCCGACGCGGATGTAGGCCTCGATCACCCGTTCGGTCAGCTGCTTCTTGAGGGGACTCTCCTCGATCTGCTCGAGCAGCCCGTGGGCCTCGTCGAGCGCGAACGGGGCCTTCTCGATCAGGGCGTAGCGGATCATGCCGTGGACGATCTTGCCGATCGCCCCGGTCGCGTACTCTTTCTCCAGCAGGGAGGTCGACCAGGCCCGCATCCGCCGGAGGAGATCGAGGTCGGACTGCTTGACGGCGAGGAGCGAGGCAGCCTCGATCACGGCGAAGAGGGCCTCGGAACGGGTGTGCTGCCCCTCGATGCTGGAGGCGAGCCCGATCGCCCGCTGCAGAAAGTCGCGGCTCTTCTTCTCGACCCCGATGGCAGTCAGGTTCCGAATGATGTAGGCGATCGCCCCTTCCCGGATCGAGACCTCGGCGATCCCCTCGGCGAGGTCGATCAGGACCCCGGGGTCGCCCTCGACGAGAAAGCCGTGCTCGATCAGGATCGTGATCGAATCGAGCAAAAGGTGATCCGCCCGCGGGTGGAGGCGGGCGAGGGCGCGGATGGCGCCGATGTGCTCGACCGTGTCGCTGAAGGGGTGCTCCTTGCAGAGCTCATAGACGGCCCGGTAGATCGCGGTCTCGGCCTGCTCGGGCTCCAGGAGTGAGAGCACCCGGGAGTCGACGAGGTCGATCTCGTCGCGGAGGATCGCCTCCTTCATGAGCCGGACACTCGCCTCGTCCGCCTGGTGCCGGTGGACCGGGTCGGTCATGTCGACCCGGGAGTGGGTCTCGATCGCGTCGTAGAAGTCGCCGATCCGGAGCAGGGTGTTGGTGAACTGCAGGTAGGTGCGGGTAGCGGATGGGCGGTCGTAAAGCCGCTCGACGAGCGGGAGGACAGCGACGAGAAAGTCGGGGTTTCGGGTCTTCTCCGCGATCAGGATGCCCGAGTGGATGATCTCTTTGAGCGGGATCTGCTCCGGGTCCGTGATCCGGCCGTTGAACTCGAGCGCCTTCTTGATGAACCAGTGGTCCCCGGTGGTCTCCGCCTTCTTGAGCAGCCGGACGACGAGGTGGCGCCGGGACCCGGGCATGTCCCGTTCGAGCGAGAGGAGGATCGAGTAGAGCTGGGACCGGTCCTTCATCCGCTCGAGGAGTTCCTGGACCATGCATTCGAAGATCTCCACCTGCCGTGCCTCGGGCAGGTCGGAGAAGGCGTCCATGAAGGTCCGGATCTCCGAGATCGACCGCGAGATCGGCGAACGCCAGGTCATGTCGATGATCGCGAGGGTGCAGTTGATCCGCCGGAGTTTCTGCATGATCTCGCTCGCCGAGCGGATCGCCTCGTTGACGATCGAGAGGTCCCGCTCGGCGATCCCGATCGTGACCATCGCGGTCACGATGTCGCAGTGGAGGTCCGCCCGCTCCGAGACGTCAGCGATCTCAGGGACGAGTTCGAGCGCACGGCGGTGATACCGGATGTCGTGGGTCGTGATCCCCCAGGTGATCAGGGCGGGGACGATCTCGATCAGCAGGGCCGAACGGTACTTACGGAAGCTGATCTGAGAGAGGATCCCCATCCCGCGTTCGATCAGCACCTGCCGCCGGTCCCTCACCCCGGTGTCGACGAGGGTCTTCGAGACCTGCGAAAGAATCCGGGACTGGCTGCTCTTCCGGTCGAGCTGGCCCGTCACCTGCAGGATCGCATCGATCCAGCGTTCGTCCTGGTGGGCAAGGTAGTGGTCGGTGAGCCGGATGGCCAGGCTCTCCACCTCTTCGCGGGGGAGCTCGACGAGGAACCCGAGGTAGGCAGGGTCGTTCTGCTCGAGTGCCGCAGCGATCAGCGCCTGGTTGGCGAGCTGGACCTGGACCGCCCGGTCCTTCCGTTTCTGAATTCTCCCGAGACCCCGAACAATATCGTCAATACTCGCGATATCTCGCGTAATTATTGCTTTTTCGAGCGGATCGACAATATTCTGAGGGTTCTGCATCTCCTGACCTATCAATAACTTTATCTCTTTTTACTATATATCGCCTTGACACATAAACTTTATTTTTTGTTTTGTCAAAAAATCACGCCGATACAAAGGACATCTCAAAAATTCAGCGGTATTGGGATCATTTCTTTCGATACCATTCCCCTTCAATGTCAAAACGGGCAAATTCATCGCCATATTTTCAGATACCTGTTACGGATACCGGTAGATATTTATAAGTCTTCCTCTCGCTGCCATCACGGTATTCAGGCCTCCTACACGCATGTCCGCCGAGTTTTTTCACCGTCCCCCGAAGGTTCCCGCACCCTTAAACCGGATGAAGAGCATACCAGCCAGCATGAAGGTCTGCATCATGTGCGGAGGCGAAGGCACCCGCCTCCGCCCCCTGACCTTTGAGCGCCCAAAACCCTGCATCCCGATCGTCAACCGCCCGTCGATCCAGCACCTCGTCGCCCACCTCTCCAACATGGGCTTCCACGAGATCGTGATCACCCTCGGGTACCTCGGATCGGTGATCAGGGACGCGCTCGGAGACGGGTCGCTTTACGGGGTGGAGATCACCTATGTCCAGGAGGAGACCAAGATGGGGACGGCCGGCTCGGTCAAGAACGCGCAGGCCCACCTGGACGGATCGCCCTTTCTCGTCGTCGGGGGGGACCACGTCACCGATCTCAACGTCCTGGAGTTCTATCGCGAACACCAGCGCAACGATGGGCTCGTCACGATCGGCCTGATCTCGATCGACGACCCGTCCGAGTACGGGATCGCCGAGCTCGATGCCAACTACGACATCCTCCGGTTCAAGGAGAAGCCGGCGCCCGGGGAGATCTTCAGCAACCTGGCCTCGACCGGCATGTACGTCTGCGACCCGGCGATCTTCGATCATATCCCTGCAAACACGAAGTACGACTTCGCGAAGGACCTCTTCCCCGCCCTGATGAGTGGCGGGGACCGGTTAAAAGGCTGGCTCGCCCGCGGCAACTGGACCGATGTGGGCAGCCCCTCATCCCTCCGGATGGCCGAGCGCTGGATGCTCCAGCGGATGTCGGTCACGAACATCAGCGGCAACCTCTCGATGAAGGGCGCACAGGTGCTCGGACCGGTCCAGCTCGGCGACTCGATCTCGCTCGGCAACAACGCCCGGGTGATCGGCCCGGTCGCGATCGGCTCGGGGACGATCATCGAGGAGAACTCCCTGATCGGCCCCTACACCTCGATCGGCGAGAACTGTTCGATCAAGGCGAACACCAAGATCTTCAGCTCGTCGCTCTACAACCGGATCATGATCGGCCCGAACTGCACGGTCTCGGGCTCGATCATCGACAACGACACGGTGGTCCGCGAAGGCTGCTCGATCGAGAACGATACGGTGATCGGGCCTCGCTCGATGCTCCAGCGCGGGGTCGTGATCCACTCCAAGACCCGGCTCTGGCCCGAGGTGATCGTGCCGGAAGGGACGATCGTAAAAGAGCACGTCCTGAACGAAGAGTTCGACTGCCGCTGCGAAGGGTCGTAAAAAGGGAAAAGACTCGCCCCTATACCCTTTTCACAAGCCGGTGGGTCAGGGCGACAAGCGGGTGTCGGGCATAATCGAGCACCTGGATATCGTCGATGGAGACCAGGTGCATCGAACGGGCGGTCCGCTCCAGGCCGAGCTCGACGTCGTCATCGATCTCGATGATGTAGGCGTCGAGGTTCTCGATGCCGAGCCGCTTTGCCGCGATCGCCCGATGGTGGCCATCGACCAGGACGTTTCGGCCTGGGCGGCTCACGACGATCAGGGGCTCTGCCAATCCCTTCTGGATCTCGTACATCCGGCCCTCCAGCTCGTCCTCGTAGATCTTGGACTGGGTCGGCAGCAGGTTGGCGATCTCGACCGAGCCCCGCCGAAGGCTCGGTTCGATCCCGTAGAGCTTCTTCAACGTCGTGATGAAGTTGAAGACCTTCTCAGGCGAGACATGCTCGATCTGCGAGCGGATCACGTCCGAGTTGGAGATGATCCCGACGAGCCGGTTCTTCTCGGTCACCACGGGGAGCTTCTGGATCCCGGACCGGAAGATCACCCGCGCCGCGTCCGTGATGCTCATCTCGGGGTCGGCGACGATCAGGTGGCTGGACATCACCTCGGTGACCGGCGTGGACGGGTGAGCGAAGAGGAGGTCGCGGGCGGCGATGTAGCCGACCACCTCGTTCGACTCGTCGATGATGGGAAAGCCGTCGTGGTGGGTGGTCTTGATCCGTTCGAAGACGTCCCGCACCGTCCCCGTAGCGTTCACCGTGACGACATCGTAGGTCATATAGTCCTTGACCCGTTTCTTGTCCACACCATATCTACTGGGTATATCTACTTCAATTGATCGGTGTCAGGGCTGTCCCGAATCCGGTAGAAGAGCCCGTCCTCGGCGACAAATCCCTCTGCCGCGAGTCGCGCGAGGACCGGGGCCACGCGGTCCGGGTCGGTCCCGGTGGCCTCTGCGATCGCCTCGAGGGTATGGGGGCCAGCCGCGAGGAGGGTGGCGAGGACGCGCCCCCGGAGCTGGCGCCGCGAGCCCTCGAATGGTGCCTGGACCGCGTGGTGGGCCGAGCGGCGGTTCGGGTTCGGCAGGGTCTTCGCGAGGTGAGTGCCGTAGTCCATCAGGGCCCAGTACCACTCCCGCGGGTGGTCGGGGTCGAGGGCCCGGCGGACGAGCGGGAGGAGCTCGGTGTCCCTGACCCCGTCACGGTCCGGGAAGAAGCAGTGAAGAAAGACCCGCCGGACGTTGGTCTCGATGAAGACCTCGGGGCGGTTGAAGGCATAGACCGCGATCGCCGCGGCGGTAGCCGGTCCGATACCGGGGAGGGCGACCAGTTCGGACGGGTCGTCGGGGACCCGGCCCTCGTGCTCGGTGACGATCCGGATAGCGGCGGCCTGGAGGGCGAGCGCGCGGCGATTGTACCCGAGCCCCTGCCAGGCGCGGAGGACCTCTGAGGCCGGGGCGGCGGCGAGCGCCTCGACCGTGGGAAAGGTCTCGAGGAAGGTGTCGTACCGTGGCCGGACGCGGTCGACCTGGGTCTGCTGAAGCATCACCTCGGAGATGAGGACCCGGTAGGGGTCGGTGGTCTCGCGCCAGGGCATTCGCCGCCCGTGGTTCCGGTAATACTCGAGGACGAGGTCTCGAAAACAGGCGACCACGGCGTCGGTCGGGCCGTGGCGGGCGAGCGCGGCGGCGAACACGTCCGCCCGCCCGGCCTCGTCGCCCGAGAGAAGCGGCGCCTGGCGATCCATCATGAGAATGTTTCTCTCTTCCGCCGCATAAGCCTGCAGATATTTACCCGTCCCGGCCCCAGTTCTCGTCGTGCGGATCGGGTACCCCTGCATCAACCGGTCGGTCGGCTGCAGTGCCGGCCGGACCTTCCGCCTCGCCTCGTATTCCCGGGACCGGCTGTACGCGACCGTGGCGGCGAACCTCGCCTGCCTCGAGGTGGTCCTCGATTTCAACCGGGACCACGGCCTCCTCTTCTTCCGGATCAGTTCCGACCTGGTGCCGTTCGCCTCGCACCCGGTCTGCACGGACCCCTGGCAGGAGGCGTGCGAACCCACCTTCGCCCGTCTCGGCCGGCGGATCCGGGAGGAGTGCCACCGGATCTCGATGCACCCCGACCAGTTCGTGCTGATCAACGCCCTCGACCC
>CAYLUL010000089.1:0-7341 GCA_964386835.1 uncultured Methanospirillum sp. | reverse complement strand
TCACCAGCTGGGCCCCTTTGCGGAGAGCGACCATCTGACGTTCGATCGGCTGCCCACCGTAGATAGGGACGACTGCGAGCCCGCGTCGGAATCGGGCGAGCTTGAAGAGTTCCTCGGCCACCTGCACGGCAAGTTCGCGTGTTGGGCAGAGGATGATTGCCTGTACGTTTCGATCCGCCGGGTTCACCTTCTCGACGAGCGGCATGCCGAAGGCCGCCGTTTTGCCGGTCCCCGTCTGCGCCTGACCGATTACGTCGCGGCCGGCGAGTGCCGCGGGAACCGCCTGCTGCTGTATCGGCGTCGGCTCCTCGAATCCAAGGGCTGCGATCGCCTTTACAATGGGCTCCGATAAGCCGAGCGACGCAAAACCGTCGATCGGTTCGGAGACCGGGGCGGTCTCGTCTTCGCGCCGTTCGGGCGCCGTATCTGTCATGTTCAATATAATCGCGCTGCAGCTACTTCACGGTTTTGAGGAGAAAGGACCGTGTATCCGGGGCTCCTCGAGCGGAACCTTCTTCACCCTGCAGGAAAACCCTTTTATAACATTTGAGGACTCGATCGTTGCCCCTGGAGGCACCGGTCAGGAGCCGATCATGAAGAGTCGCTATCTACCACTCATTCTCCTGCTGCTCTGTTGCACGGTTTCTATGGTTGCTGCCGGAGGCATGGCAAAGATCTCAGTCTCTCCATCAGAGGCGAATTGGAAGACAGGCCAATCGGTTGAAGTCAAGGTGATGCTCGATAATAACCTCAATCCCCTGGCCAAGGATATCTCGATCTACTTCGATTGGAATCCGGAGATGCTCAAATACGAGGGGTGCGACTTCAAGGTGGGCCGGAGCACCGTTGCCGGGCTGCTCTCCTCGCATGAGCTGAACATGATGCTCGGAGATTTCGCCAATGGTTATCCCCGGGGCTCGTATCCTCTCGCTGTCCTGAAGTTCAAGGTGATCGGTCCGGGAGATACCCCGATTGTTATTAAGATCGTCCGCCTCAACGACATGGACGGAAATGAGGTGAAGTTCGTTGCCGGCAGGGGGATGTATTCCATCGCAGGCGATTCGGTGGCGAAGCCGACCACGATGGCGACGACGGTAGCGAGCACGTACATTCCGCCAGCGGGCCAGCCCACCGTGATCATCGTGACGCCTGGAACGTTCACCCCGATCCCGACCATTCCGCCCGCGGTGGTCTCACCTCCCCCGGTTCTGCCCACCACCTACCAGGCGCCCGTGGTCGTCGTACCAGTCCAGCAGAATACGGTTGCCCCCGGCGGGCTTCCTGCCTGGCCTCAGATCACTCCAGGTGCTGCCCTGCCGACTCCCGTTCCGACGACCCTCCTGACAACCCTGCCGACGACCCTTCCGACTCCGATGCCGACCACGATCGTGACAACGGTCGTGACGACCCTGCCTCCCCGGATCTTTACAACCCTTCCAACCAGGACCCAGGTGACCGTCGAGAGTACGACGGTCCCGACCACCACCGTTACCACCGTGATCCCGACGACAACGGTGACCCCGGAGCGGACGTGGACGCCGATCCCGACGACGCAAGGACAGATCGCCTACCAGACGGGAGTGGTTCAGACACCAACTCAGGAGGAGACGCCCCTGGAGACTCCAACGGTTGAAAGAACCCTCCCATCGCCGCTCGGCGGTGCCCCGAACTGGACGGACGACGAGGAGAGTGCCGACTGGCCGGTCGACGAGATACCGACCGTTGGAGGAGCCTTCGGCGGTAGAACGAACTCATCTCCGGTGAGCAACAATACGACCGCGGCGATCGGGAACGTCGGATCAATCTTCGGCAGCGCCTGGATGATGGTGCTCGCTGGCATCGCCGGGATCGCGTTGGTCGCCCTCGGTGTTGTCGCTGTTCAACGAACGCGCGAAGACGAACTCTAACGCTCTCATCTTTTTTTTTTGCTCTGATCCAAAACGATGGTCCGTTTTGCGAGAGAGCACGATCTGAGTTCGAAACGAAAGGATAAAAAAAGAAACTTAATCTTTTACTGCACTGCGGGTGTCGATATCTCAGCACTCGCGATCTTGGCGATGAGTCCCTCGAGGACATCATGACGCATCCCCTCGACGAACTTGATCGATCCAACGACAAGGTGACCCCCGCCGCTGATCCCGCCTCCCGTAATTTCAGTCCTGAGCTCCCGAACCATTCGCGGAATGTTCATCAGCACCCCGCGCGACCGGAGGACGGCAAAGTCAGGGCCGAACCCGATAGTGACCACGGGTTCGCCAGGATGAAGTCGGCAGAGTCGATCGTGGACTTCGCCCGAGGTCTTACCCGGCGGCGGGAAGGTGAACTTGTGGGCGTGGATCTCAACGTCAAGCAGGAAGAGGTGTGCCCCGTTATCGAGAGTCCTCTCGACGACATGCGGCATCGTCGCCTCCATCTGATCGGCGATCATTGCATTCGCACCCTCGACCAGGAGGTTGACGAACTTGAGATGACGGTCGTGATCGGACCCGAGGTCGAGTATTTCCTTCACGATCTCACGCCCGTCGTTGAACCTGAGCCAGAACTGCTCGAAGTCAAGGGCGAGCGCCATTTTCTTGCACTCCTCCTCGGGATAGTGATCAGCGACCAGGTCCAGATACCGTTGACGTTCGGGGGCTTCCGACCGATCGCCGACCGCTGCGACGGCAGGAAGGTGTCGGATCGCTTCACCGACCGTGGGGTTGATCATTCGGGCAAGTTCGGTGCCGAGCATCCCCGCCGTGATCCCGAAGTCCCCGCCGACATGGTACGGGTTCACGTGTCCGACCAGGTACTTGTCAATGACTGCATCGGGATGGTGGTGGTCGACAACCAGGACGGAGAGGCCGAAGACCTGCGCCTGCTTGAGTGCCGGCTCGTCCTCCTCCGTTGAGCCATTGTCGGTCAGGAGGATCAGCGGCATCTTCTGCCCGTATCGGACCAGGTCTTTTGTCGCAAAGTCGAGGTCGCGGGTGATATCCTCGATCTCATAGAAGGGGGCCTTCGAGGGAGCGCGTTTGAACAGGAAATAATCAGCGTCGAAATCCCCGCCAGATTCGCGGATCAGGGAGACGACGGCCTGCTCGATCGCAACGGCTGAACAGATCCCGTCTGCATCGGCATGGTGGCGGAGTACGATCGGCTGTGAGACGAAGACCGCTTTCCGTATCTGCTTGGCGACCTCGCGGAGCTGCGGTCGAAGCAGAGTCATCACCTCTGACTCGACAAGAAGCGGGATCTCAGGGGGTTCAGAACGCTGATCGAGAGCCTCCTCAATCCGGCGACGGACCTCGTCGGCTTCGTCGCCCTTGAGCATGGTCAAGGACGCGATCTCGATCTGGACCTGGGAGTTGCGCTGCATCACCTGGCCGTAGACCTGGACAATGTCGCCCAGGTTGGCCTCTGGATACGCCCGGACACCCGCCTCGACGAAGGCGGCACCGTTCTCGGTTCCGCTCTCGTCAACCATGGTAAAGATGGTCGGGCCACTCGTCTGCTTGATCTGGGCGATCTCGGCCATGACCGTAACGGTCCGACCAATCCGGTTGATGAGCTCGCTCAGCCGGGTCGTCGTGATCTTTCTGATCACGTCCTTGACCTCGTACGAAGGGAGGATCACCTCTTCGAGGTCGATGTTTCCGTTGGGACGGATCTGCTTGACCCGAACCAGGATCTCGTCTCGTTCCTCGTGGTCTGTGCGGACGTTTGATTTGTGAACGAGGCCCTTGAGGCGGTCGGTGAGCTGGACAAAGGAGCCAAAAGCGGCAAAGCCCTGGACCTGTCCAATGTAGATGGTCCCAACCTCGACATCTGAGAGGTCGCAGGCGGGACTGAGACGGTATACAATGACGTTAGACATGCGTTTCTATCCGGCGTATGTGAGTGTATTCGATATCCTTTCTGCGCGGTTGTCCAGGTATTGGACGGCGCTGTATATAGAATTCGTTGAAACGGCGGAGAATACATGGATTGATCGACGGAAAAACAGGTGATCCCGGTCACGTCCCAACGCACTTTTCACAGAACACCGGTGAGTGAGTCAATTATTCACCAGCGGCGGTGATATGGAACCACCGAGGTTTTCAGGATCGGGTCGTTCTGGGTGCCACAGACCTCAGGGGAGCAGCCGCTCCGTTCAAGCCCCTCCGGCGGATACCAGGTCATACTGCGTCCGTCCGGATCCCTTCGCCAGGAGTGCCAGCCCTGCGGAGAGACGAAGGATGTCGTCACCGAGAATTCCAATCGATCGTTCTCCGATCTTTTATCGAATGCTGGTATCGGCCAGACTCAATCGATTTCGTCCGCAAGACACAGGGGTCACGCGCACAGAGAATTGGAACGTGAGCCTCTTCGATGTCCATGCTCCCATTTCACTGTTCACTCTCGGCATCTTCAGGCATGCGTACTCAGCCGGACGGGGTTGGTCTGTCGGTATTGCCGGGATTGATGACGACCGCCACCAGTCTGACGAACAGATCTAGGGGACAGCGCGTACGGCAGACACCCCGCACAGTTCAGACTCTTCGTCTGCGATCAGGCTGAATGAATCTGAATAAAAAAAGGGGTTCAGGCCACCGGAGTGGGGGTCTGGATCGTCAGGCGGACGGGTGATGGAAGCTTGTAACCGCCTCGCCTCATCGCCTCCTTTGCCTTATCAATGTGCTGCTCGCTGGTGTAAACAGTGAAGATCTTCTGCCGGGGGGCCACACGTGCCGCAGTCCCGACCGCCTTGCCGAATGCAAGCCTCATCCCTTCCGATACACGATCAGCGCCGGCGCCCGTCGCCTGCTTGTTCTCCCGCAGGACGTGGTGGGGAAAGGTTCGGATCTTGAGGTGGAAGTTTTGTCGTCCGATCTCGCTCATCAACTTTCGATTGATGGAGATACGGGCCGCCTCAAGCGCCGTGTGGCGGATCTGGCAGGATTCCTCTACCTCAAGCGAGACCTGAACTGGAAAGTCCGCCGAGAGGTTACCCATCTCGAACTGAACGATCTTCGAGCCAGGAACGCCGCCCATGTATTCACGTCGCGTATATGCCTTCTTTGAGAGATTCCTGTACATCTTGCCGGGTTTTCGGACCATGGTATATACTCCTCGTTAGCGCTCCGTGCTCTATTAAAACGAGATGTAGGCTATTAAACCTTCCTCACGGATTCGGGCGCCCTTCGTCAATCAGACCCAGAACGTACCGTCTCAGGGTAGCGCACCCGTCACACGTCCGGTCTCTCGGGCGGGGTTCATTGACCTCAACCACCTCGCGGATTCGGCCGGGACGGGTGGTCAGTACCACGATACGGTCGGCGTGGAAGACCGCTTCGTCGACCGAGTGCGTGACAAAGAGCACGGTCTTCTTTGTCTTGTGCCAGATCTCGAGAAGCTCCCGCTGCATCGCGTTTCGTGTCTGGGCATCAAGGGCGCCGAACGGTTCGTCCATCAGCACAACAGCTGGTTCGGTGGCAAGTGCACGTGCCACCGCAACCCTCTGGCGCATCCCGCCCGAGAGTTCATACGGGAAGGCATCGGCGAACTCGCTCAAACCCACCAGCTCGAGGTATTTCCGGGCCGTCGCCGCCCGGGTCGTCGTATCCACTCCGGCGAGCTCGAGGCCGAACGAGATATTGTCGAGTACCCGCCGCCACGGAAAGAGGGAGTAGTCCTGGAAGATCATACCGAGGCGAGGGGTCGGCCCGTCGACGGGCTCTCCATCGACCAGCACCTGACCCCCCGTCGGCTGCTCGAGCCCGGCAATGATGCGGAGAAGGGTGGTCTTGCCGCACCCAGATGGCCCGAGGATACAGATGAACTCGCCCGCTTCAACCTCGAGCGTGACCCCGCAGAGGGCCTTCATATCCTCCCCGGTGTCGGTCGGGAAGCTCTTCGTGACCTGGGTCACCTGAAGTTTCTTCATCGCTCGAGTTCTCTCCATCGGAATTTCCGCTCCTCGAAACGTCGGAGAGCGATGTCAATCACGAGTCCGATCACCCCGATCACGATCATGCCGGCGATGATCACCTGCACCTGGCTGAAGTTGTAGGCGTACAGGATCAGGTAGCCGAGACCAGAGTTCGTGCCCGGCATCATCTCTGCCGCCACTACGCACATCCAGGCGATGCCGAATCCAACCCGCATCCCTGTCCAGATCGTCGGCAGAGCGCCCGGCAGGATTACTCGTGTGAGTATCTGACGCTCGGTTGCACCGAGCGTCATCGCCGCTTCGATCCAGGTCCGTTTCACTGACCGGACGCCGTCGAGGGTGTTAAGCAAAACTGGAAAGAACGATCCGAGGGCGATGATAAAGACCATGGAACCGAGTCCAATCTTGAACCATGCAAGGGCGAGAGGCACCCATGCGAGCGGAGGAATAGGCCTGAAGATCTGGACCAGGGGGTCGACAAGTTCGTCGACAATCTTCCAGCGCCCCATCACCACCCCGATTGGGACGGCGAGGGCGGCGCCGACGGCGAAGCCAACGACCACACGGAGGAGCGAGTCGATTGCGTTGTCAAAAAGAGACCCGGAACCGAGAATCGACGAGAACGGAGATGCAAGGACGATCGCCACCGACTCGAGCCGGGGAAGGATAAACTGGTTGTTGATAACAATCGCCACAACTTCCCAGGCAACGAGAAAAAAGAGGGGCATGATCGCCCAGCGAAAACCCTGGGCCATTCCCTGAATGCGACGGATCGTCTGGACGCTTTCCCTCATTCTCCTCCTTAACTTCTTCCTGCTTATCCTTCGACGATGTTGATCCCTGCGTCCTTGAGCGAGTAGCGCAGCATGACATCCTGGATTGAGCCCTTGGACGGCGCTGCGATCTTCAGGAACTTACCCTCGTTCGACCGGGACTTCGCCCACTGCACGAAGGTGGGCCAGTCACTGGTCGGCGAACCGGCGGCCGCAACGAGGCCGGATCCCTCAGTATTGATGGGATGAAGAACCTTAATAGGAGTTCCCCTGTCGATTGTCGCGATCGCTGGCGGCACACCGGCAAATCCCATCTGGACGTTGTTCGTGGCCGCCATCTGCATCAGTTCGGGGCCGGCGTTTGCTGAGACGAGACGGACCTCGGCAACGGTCTGTCCATTCACTATGAGGTCGCAGATATCTGGCTTCGCCTCGGCGACATTCCGTGGCTTGAGCATGATGCCGTAGGTGTCATTCATCCACTGGTGCTTCTTGATCGCCACCAGAAGGCCACCTGAATGCATATCGGCCTTGAGATACCCGAGGGTGATCGGAGTCGAGAGTTTGGCGGGAGTGACGATGCTCTTCTGGGCGATCATCTGCGTGGCGGACTCGTAGGGCCCGAAATCAAAGAGGATCTCATCGAGTTCGGCTCCC
>CAYLUL010000088.1:0-7367 GCA_964386835.1 uncultured Methanospirillum sp. | reverse complement strand
GGAACCAGCTGGAATGGCCGACGCGCCTCGAGGTGAACAACGGCGCGACGATCGTCCTGACGAAAAAGGACGGAAAATCGAGGCAGGTAAAAGTGGACCCGAAGATCGTGACGCCGATGAACGAGTTCTCGTACGATTTCAGTGCGGAGCCCGATGAGACAGTGGACCTGATGTACGACCTGGGAGGGTACTGCGTCTACGCCACGAAGGACGAGGGGACGGGGCTGAAACCCGGTGTCTGGAAGTTCACGGGAAAACAGGGGTGGCCGAACGAGATCGCCATCGCCAGAAACGCACAGGGCGTCCTCGGAGCGGAGTATCGAAATATGAACAACGTGCGGATGGTGTATACCTTTGAAGAGAAGCCCGTTCCCCTGAACACGAAGAGCATGGATGTAGCCGAACGGGAATTTTGGGAAGAGGGCCTGCGGGAGGGTTTCTTCACGGCCGGTCAGAAGACGGTTACCACCTTCACGGCGCGGATGAAGAACCCGGATCCGACGGGATGCAGCGAGTGGGACGCTGTCATCGAAGGAACCGTTTCGCATGACGGACAGATGTTTGCGGGGTCGTACATGTATGCATATGTCTGCGGGAAGGAACGGAATCAGATCCTCCCCTCCCCGGTGCAGGGAACGTGGCTTCGTGACTACATGGGCGGAGCGGTTGACGGGAGTTGGCCCTCGCGGCCGGTGGCCACCTCAACCACTTCTCCTGGAGGTAAGCCCGTGGGTGGTTGGAGCTAAACCAGACCTCACCCCTTTTTTGTTCTCCTACCCCCCGCACCGCTTCGTGGTTGCAGAGAGGTGGCATTCTTCGATACAGAGGCCCTCCTGCCACTACTTGGGGCGGGTCGGCCTCATCGAGCCAACAACGCTGTGAATGCGCCTCTCTCATTCGAAGGTTTGGCGCGTGACGACCCTGCCGGTACGGGTGTGCGTTACCACGACTCCTGGACAGAACGAGGAATCCCTGGACCACCTCCATGGGGTTGTCGCCGATGGAACCCGCCGGTAGAGGTGTGCCTGTCGCAACCTTGATCAGCTTCGTCCGTCCACCTACTCTCGATGCGGCCCGCAATCCTCCTCGTCGGCGTGCTCCTGATCGGGTGTGGGTGCATCTCGCTCTCCGAGAGTGCGGACGACTGGAACAGTCGCGGCGAGACCCATCACACCATGGGCCGGTTTGGCGAGGCGGTGACAGCCTTCGATCAGGCCATCGCCATCGACCCAGATCATGAGGATGCCTGGAAGAACCGGGGCCTCTCGCTTGCCATGCTGAACCGGACCTCCTCGTCGGAGGAGTCCTTCGTTCGCGCCATCGCCATCGATTCAACCGATGCAGAGATCTTCTACTACCAGGCCCTCGCCAGGAATGCGACGGGAGATCGCCCCGGCGCCCTCGCGAGTATCGAGCGGTCCGTCGCGATCGCCCCGACATCTCGTGACGGGGCGATCACCCTTTTCTCGTCCCTGCAGTTCCAGGGAGACCTTCTCTCGCTCGAAGGACGCCACGAGGAGGCGAACAGGTCGTACGCCCGTGCCCACGAGGTGATGCAGAGCACGATCTGACTCTCGGGTGGGGGCTTGCAGCGTCCATCTCGTCCCTGGTGGGGCGTCGCCAGGATCCCTGCCTCCGTTCATCGGCGGCGAACCTGGTGAAACGGGCCAATGTGACCTGAAGTGAGGGACAGCCTGTACGACTGTCTACACCGGGGCGGCAGGTGCTCATTCATGATTACATCGCTCGTCCTGGTTCGTTCCAGGGATCCGTTTCAGCAATGATAATGGCCTTCTGACCGGGACGACAGCCCATCACCGCCCGCGAGCAGTTCGACAATGCCAACGGGATCAGTTCGATGGCCATGGATCTGTTCTATTCGACCGGCGTCGAGTATCCGTGGCCTTCGGGGGTCTTCAGCCCGAACCACCTATCAGATTGGAATGGTGCCTGGGATCTCCGGGAGGAGTGCCCGAAATCAGTGATCACTCGTCCGGATAGGTCCTCTCTTGGAAAACCTTTTTGTCTCTCCCCGCACTATCAAGGCTTCGTCTCCCTTTGGGAGAGCAGGCTGATGTGATGGATAAAGGACCACTGGTCGTCGTCATCGATCCGGACGAACAGCTCAGCGGGGTCAGCCCGGACCTGTGTGCACCTCCGGGGCACCGGGCCTCGTTGGAGGGAATGCCGTCCCTCGAGGCGATTATGGATGCCGAGTCCGTGCTCCGGGTTCGGAGTGCGCTGCATGGTTCCCCCGAACCGCATCGACTCTCTCTCACGCTTGAAGGGCCGGGTCGTCCGGGCCTGGAGGCAGGAGCGGAGCTCAGGCCCACCTGCGGTGGGGGTGGCGTTTTACTCGTCTCACCCCCGCAGGATGCCTGGACGGCAGATGATGCCGCCCTCATGGTTGAACGGAGCCCGGATGTCGTCATCTCGCTTTGCATCCACCCTGCACTCTCGGTCAGGTACGTGAACGCTGCCCTCTGGGAGGTGGCCGGGTACCGCCCTGACGAGGTCTGGGCCGACCCATCTCTCCTCCGGAACGCGGTCCATCCGGCAGATCTTGAGCGTCTCAAAGGGATGCTCCACGACCCAACAGGGCTGAATATCCCTGTCAGGTTCCGGTTTCAGCACCGCACGCAGGGCTGGCGCTGGTTGGAGCTCTCGGCAATGCCCCTCCTGGATGAAAACGGCAACGTGGTCCTGGTTGAAGGGGTCGCCCGTGATGTGACTCATCGCCGCCGGCTCGAGGAGCAGTTCCGTCTCCTTGCTGAGCGATCTCCTGAGATGGTCTTCCGGTTTCGTCTCCGACCGACGTATGGCGTCGATTATGTCAGTTCTGCCTGCCTGGAGGTGACTGGCCAACCGCCCGAGGCATTCTATCGGAACCCTGACGAGGGTTTACAGTATCTCGACCCCGAGGACCAGGATCGGTTCGATGAGTTCATCATGCACCCTGAGCGGTTCGATGACCGCCTCCTCCGCCTCCGGTTCTGCCGGCCCGATGGACGGGAGTGTTGGTCCGAGTGGGTGGGAGTGCCGATCTACGACGAAGAAGACCGCATCTTCGCGATCGAGGGTGTCTGTCGTGATGTCACCGAGCGGCAGGCGCAGGAGGAGGTCCTGCGGGTCATGAACCAGAAGCTGAACCTGCTCGCCAGCGTCACCCGGCACGACACCCTCAACCAGCTGACGGTCCTGATCGGCGCGCTCGAACTTGCCGGCACCGCGAAGGACAGCTCCGACCTCGGGTGGTTCCTGGACCGAGCCCGGTCGTCGGCGAACACGATCCGGCGGCTGGTCGAGTTCACCCGCGACTACCAGGAGATCGGCCAGGGCCCGCCCGCCTGGGTTCCTCTCGTGCCAACGATCCGGCGTGCTGCCGACGCCTTTTTCGGGTCCAGCTTCTCGATCCGGTTCCCGGAGAAGGAGGTGACCATCCTGGCTGATCCCCTGATCGAGCAGGTCTTTTTCACCCTGATCGAGAACGCCCAGCGGCACGGAGGTCCTTCCCTCACCGAGGTCCGGTTCCTGGTCGATCCCGGGCCCGCCGGCTCCCTCAGGGTGATCTGCGAGGACGACGGCGCCGGCGTCCCCACCGCGAATAAGGAGCGGATCTTCGAGCGCGGGTACGGCAAGCACACGGGGTTCGGACTCTACCTGGCACAAGAGATCCTGGGGATCACGGGAATGACTATCCAGGAGACTGGCGTGCCTGGGACGGGCGCCCGGTTCGAGATTACCGTGCCGGGAACCGCCAACCGCACCCCGGTGCTGGCCGATCCACCGTCGCTGGGGGTTCCGCCCGCCGTTTGAATGAGCGGTCCCTGGGGTTTCGTCAGGACGCGGGTGCGGGGGACGGCGTGTGACGCACCCACGGCCCGAGCGATGGCAGGGTCCGGGTCCCACCGTCGATGGGCCTTGCGGTCAGAAAGAGGTTTCCGCCGGCGAACGGGGGGGCGCTCGCGTTCCGGACAATGAGGCCGACTTCGCTTCCTGTGGCGACGTTCCGCGTCACCACGGTCCTCTCTGACCGTTCGAGCCAAACGGCGGAGAGCCGGTTCATCGATGCGAGGTTGTCGACGATCGCGAGGCCACCCGTGTTGGCGGCGGCGATGCCCGGGTAGCCGTTCCCTTCGAGACGGCACCCGGCGACACGGACCCCCTCCGACTTTTCAAGAAAGATCCCGTTCAACCCGTTCGCTGAGGCGTTGCAGCCCTCAATCGCAACCATCCGGGAACCGACGACGTAGAACCCGACATCGGCATTCCCGGTGGCAGCCGTGCCAAGCATCCGGCAGCCCCTGGTGGCGTTGACGGCGACACCCGGGAGCGCGTTCCCGGAGGCCACGCAGTCCCTGACCACGACCTCCTGGCAACGCTCGATATAGATCCCGTTCGCCGTACAGTTATCCGCAAATACCCGTTCGAGCCGGACGCCGGCGGTGTCGCACACCTCGATCCCGACCTCCCAGCCGGCAAGGCTGAGGTTCCGGACCGTCACGTTCGTGACCGGCCCGGCGACGAGGACCCCCCGTGCCCCTTCCCCGGGCGACCCGACGAAGCGATGGCCGGTGCCGTCCAGGACGACGTCCCCGGAACAGACCGTGATTCCCCCTCCAGCGACGTCCGCTGTCAGCCGGTACTCGCCCGGTGCGGTGATCTCCGCCGGGCCCGAGATCTCAATCGCTCCTGAGATGCCGACGACCATGAGGGCGCAGAGGAGCGCGGCAATTGATCGGATCATGGATCGCAGTTCTGGAAGGTTCCCGCGCAGACGATATAGTCCTGACCGTCCGAACCACGGACCAGTCTACAGTAGGTTGTCTTCTGTGAAAGCCGACTCTCCGCCAGGTTCACGTAGATATAGTCGACCCAGCCCGCTCCCTTCGAGGTTGCAGTCTCGAGGAACTGGTCACGGAAGGGCGTGCCGGCGACATCGGTCTTGCCGTGGTAGTTCAGGCCGACGAGGCGGGGATTGGCAGCATGGGCGACCATGGTCTGGTTTCTGTCATAGACAAAGGCGTACACCTCGGGATCGGACGGGTCCCGAAACGGTGCGAAGCCCCGATTGATCTCGGCGAGGGTTCCCAGGGTATCCGTTGAGAGCCGATCGGCAGTCAGGTCGACGACCGCCATCGCTCCAGTCGTGTTCGACCGGGTGCTCGAGCACTCTGGGCCAACGTGGTGGAAGAGGATCCGCTCGTACGGTGCGACCCCGTATTCATCCTTCTCCGTCTTCAGGGCATTGATCGTCCGGTTGAACGCATTGACCACGACGGGAGAGGTGTTCCGGTTGAAGGCGAAGAACATCTCCTCCTCGCTGAGCGTCTGCACAACCTCGAAGGTGTTCGGATCAAGGCCGTACCGGGAGAGAAGGCTGCGGGCCGGGAGCAGGGGATACGCGAGGGCATCAGCGCTCCCATTCCGTACCGCCTCGACCATGGCGGCAGGCCCGACCTCGTACCGAATCGCAGAGTCCGGGACTCCCTTCTCGCGGAGCAGGGTGGCAGAGACGTCGTCCCGGATCGTGACGATCCGGAGGTGGCCTCGGTCTGCACCAGAGGGCGCCCGGTCACGGTCAGCAAAGACCACGTATTGGAGCCGGCCGATCGGGCCAGCCCACTGGAAGAGCTCCTCCCGCTCGAATGTGCGGGCGGTGGAGAAGACGACCGAATGGTTGGTCTCCAGCGCGGCATGGTACCCGTCGCTCCAGGTGCCGATCTTCACCTGGTCTGGCCGGAGCGTGGCGTTCAGCTGCTCTGCCATCGCCCGAAGCATCTCCGGTGCGATCCCCTCGATCGTCCCGTTCGCTCCTGTATTGAACGGCGGATACTCCTCGGTGAGGAATGTCATCCGCGAGAGGGCATCGGCGGGCAGGTAGCGGGCCAGGATCTCCTCCCGGACCGTAAGGTTGTCGACGTTTCGCTCCCCGGAGCGCTGGTCGAGCGCCGCCTGGAACTGTTTCACCGTCTCGTCGGGTGTCTGCCGGTTGAAAGCGAACCATGTCTCGTACTCGGCGAGCGTGTAGACCGGGATGAACCTGACGGGGCTCCTGGTTCCCTGGGCGGCGAGCATGTAGCCCGCCGCCTCGCCATAGGCAAAGAGATCAACCTCGCCCGCATCGATCCAGGCGGCAAGGTCATCCTGGCGGTCAGCGATCCGAATCTGTTCGGCAGGGACGCCGAGGTCGGCCAGCTTCTGGACCGCGGCGTCGTTTCGAACCACGCCAATTCGCAGGCGGGCGAGGTCTGCCGGGCTACCAACCGTCACGTTTCCGCCTCTGAGTGCGAAGAGGACCGACCGTTCAGGTGCGATCGGGCCAGCCCACTTGAACTCGTGCTCGCGTGAGGGGAGGCGGGAGGTCGCGAAGAGGACCGTGTTCGCCTCGGTGAGCGTTCGGTTAAAGGCGATCTCCCAGGGGAGGATCTGCACCTCGTCGACACCCCGGGTGCTGCCGAGCCGCTGCAGGGTTTCGTTCAGGAGATCGATCGAGAGTCCAGCGAGCACCCTCCCGTCGTGGTAGTTGAAGGGGGGATACTCCTCGGTCAGAAAGACCAGCCGGTCGATTGCCGGCTGCACGGTCGTGGTATTGGTTGAATTCGGGGTGATGATTTCGCCAGGGGTGGATGGGGCCGTTGCACAGCCCGCGACCAGTACGGCGACCATGAGCAGCACCCCGATGGAACTCCAGATTTTTCGGTGCATCGCTCTCTCCGATGTAGAATTTTCTTTTGGGTGATAAATGGATGGCGATGATGAGTGGCGGAATCGGCGCCTGGTCGCCGTTCCACCCTTCGCCACGAGCGCCCGGTCAGCGCTGGACCTCGAGCCAGTCGAGATTCTGGGCGTCGCCGATGAACTGGACCCGGAGCCGATGCGTCCCCTTCGGGAGTGCAATCGGCACCGTCACGGTCTGCCAGCGGCCAAACCCGCCGGTCTTCGGCACACTGACGGTCGCCTTCCGCTCGCCGTCGACCCAGACCCAGACCTGTCGGCCTGACCAGGGCGAGGCAACGCGGAACGAGGTGCGGTAGGTTCCCGCCTGCTTCGCCGAGATGGTATATTCGAGCCACTCCGACGACTTCACCCAGCCGATGTTGAAGTTCGCACCACCACGCTCGATGTCGACGTCGTCCTGCCTGTACTGCCTCCCGGTATTGCCCCGCGTGGTATCGCGATAACCGCCCGCATCGTAATCCTCCGCCTCGATCCGGCCCGGCACCGGGTGGGATGTCACCGGTGGGGGGGTCGGGGTCGCGGTTGGGGCGATGGTGGTCGGGACCACGGTCACTGTTCCCGTCGGGGTCGGCATGATCGTTGTCGGAACCACGCGCATTCTGCGCGCGCCGAAGCTCAAGGTCAAT
>CAYLUL010000087.1:0-7375 GCA_964386835.1 uncultured Methanospirillum sp. | reverse complement strand
CGTGAGACAGGACCCGCCAAATTGCGCAACCTGTCGGTTCTTTTTCCCCCCAGACGGCGACTGGCCCGTTGGTTACTGCCGGAGGAGAGCCCCCGTGATCCTGTCGTCCGGGATCACCAGTTTCCCGGCGAGTCGACCGGCTGGATGGTGCGGAGAATACGAGGCGATCAACGAATGAGACAGGACCCGTCCAAGCAGATTCGGGGCGCCTTCACTCGTGACCTGGAGCTCGTCCTCCGCACCGCTCGCGGCCAGGCGGTGCAGCAGGTCCGGGACGCGCTCAGGAAGGGGACGCTTGACGTTGACGAGATCAACCGACTGATCGCCCGCCTGAACGATGCCTATGTTCAGTCAAAGTTCGACGAGATCGCGAAGCGGTACACGAAGCAGGCATACAGCCACGGCGTGAGCTGGACCCTCGCCCACGTCGACGCCGCGCCGAAACCTCCTGGCACCCCCGGGCTGTTCATCTCGCTCGATCTCGCCCGACCCGACCTGAAAGCGATCGACAACATCACGACCCTGACGCATCACGACCTCAAGGATCTCAACGTCAACCTCTCGAAGCAGCTCATCCGCGACCTCGCCAAGGCGGACAAGCAGGGCCTGGGCGTCGTGCGGATGGCTGAGATCATCTCCGACCGCTATAACGTCAGCATCTCCCGCGCCCGGACTATCGCGAGGACCACCACGACCCTCGCATACAACTCCGCCGCGCACGACCGCATCACGGAGTACGCCCCTTTCAAGGAGTGGATCGCCACCATGAGCGACGATAGGACCCGCCAGAGCCACCGGGACGTGCATCATGTCGTGGTGCCGGCAGATGAGCCGTTCCACCTACCGGCCTACACCCCCAAGGGCGGAAGGAAGGCGGTGCCGGGCGGCGATGTGATGTTCCCGGGCGACGACAGCCTTGGGGCGGACCTCGCTCAGATCATCAACTGTCGCTGCACGGTCGGCCCGCGGTTCACGCGCAAACCATAATAATGGTCCATAATAGCCATCACGGTAACCAGAGAGCATGGGTGGGTTGTGGCGCCCGCCCAGGAGCCCTGAGAAGGGGGAGCCTCAGAACGCCACTGCACTTAACCTCCAGTAATATCGTCTGATTCCGTAGTTCTCACAGCAGCACAATACTATACCGGCGTGGGTGCAGCCCCACACCGTCCCCTCTTTTCCTCCCCATTTTGAATGGTCCATAATAGGATTCACGCTGATTCTGTCGCTAATGGCCGACGCAGATCCCATCTTCACGGTTGACGTCCAGGGCATGGAGCCCTCCGAGCGTCGAGTGTGGGGAAGGGCATCCGCGCCCGTGCCTGACCGCGAGCTCGAGATCGTTGAGACCGAGGGCCTGCAGGAAGCCCTGTCAGACTTCCTCGCACTCCCCGTCCTGATGATGAACCACACCGACCGCCCGATTGGGATGGTTACGAAGGCGTGGTTCAAAGACGGGGAGTTCTACATCGAGGGCGAGATCAAGTCTACGGGCGATTGTGATGACGTCTGGGCCGGGATCGAGAGCGGGCACCTCTCCCAGTTCTCGATCGGGGCACGGCGCCGTGCCGGCTCACCGGCCTGCCGCCTCCGCCCGGAGGCCCGTACTGAACCCTGCCGAACCACGGCACTCGACCTCTATTCCGTCTCTCTCTGTCCGCGCGATACCGCGCAAAACCCGAGCACCTTCTGCGAGATCCGCAAAGCCCTCTGCAGAAAATCGGAGCATTCCATGCCTGAAGATATGACACTGAACCCGCCCGGGGAAGAGCCCCAGGCGATCGAAGAGCAGCCCGCAGCGCCCGAGGGGCAGATCACCCTCACGGCCGAGGCGGTCGCGCTGATTGTACAGCTCGTAAAAGACGCACTCGCGCCGGCGGCCCCCGAAGGCGAGATTGAGAAGGCCGATGACGAGGAGGACCAGCCCTCAGACGATGAGACCGACGACAAGATCCAGAAGGCGATCGCGCCGCTAAAGGCGAAGATGGCCGCAATGGAGAAGCAGCACGCGGCCGACCTCGACACCATTCGAAAGGCGAAGGTGCCGAAGATCGGCGTCCTCGACCTCGAGGAGATGCGGAAGGCCGGTCACTCACCCGGTAACGCCTCTGTGATCACCAGCATCCTCGGAGGTCGCCGATGACTGCCGCAGCCCCCCGCTATCTCGGGATGGTCGGCGACGAGGCCCAGGCCCGCGCCAAGGCGTTCTGGGGACCGGGGGTCTATGAAGGCGATCCGGTCGACATCCGCAAGGCCCAGGGCCTCGCCCGGGACCGGTTCGTCGACGTCCTGAACAACAACCCCCGCGCCCCGGTCGTCATGCCCCTCGAGTATCTCGTTGACCCGGCAGTCATCCGGAAGAGCATCCTCGACCCGTCCTATTCGGCAGAGGCGTTCAACGCTGACATCCGCAAGGCCAAGGCCGACTATCTCGATGACCTTGACATCCGCAAGGCCGGCAACTTCTCGACCAACTCCATGGTCCACGCGACCTGGGACAACGAGGTCACGATGCTCTTCAAGAGGGCGGCGCACCCCATCCAGGCGCTCATTCCGACCGAGGCCTGTCTTGGCAAGTGGGCACAGTGGGACGCGATCGGCCCGGACGGCGGCGCATCGGCGGCATATGTCGGCGAGAACCCTGTCTTCGCCGGGGGCGAGTTCACGCCCGGAAGCCGCGTCGAGGCCTGCAAGATCGCGGCCACGGATGGCTACGTCACACAGATGGCACAGTTCTCCGCCACGGCACAGGTCCCGGCCCGCGACCCGACAGCCATCCTCACCGAAGCCTGCAACGAGGCACTTCGGGAGCTGAAAGACCGTGGCCTGCTCGGCGTCTCCCGCGATACCGCTCTTGGCGTCACCGTCTACGAGGACGCGCCCGCGCTCGGTTTCGCCGGGCTCTACGAACTCCTGAACAACAACGTCGCCGACCCGAACTGGGTCACGGCAGCAGCGGCCACGAATACCTGGGAGAAGCTGGAGCCCTACATCCAGACGGTCTACCTGAACATGCTTCAGGATAAGATCGTGCCCGATGTCGCCATCTGCGACTTCCCGACATTCCACCTGATCTGCCGGGGTCTCGAGAAATACTACCTCTCCGAGAACCTGAAGGTCACGGAATACGGCATCAGCACCCTAACGCTCAACTTCGCCCGCGGCCAGCTCCCGATCATCGCGCTCGAGCAGCTCCCGTCCGCCTCCGGTGCGAACGGCGCCTTCTTCATGCTCGACTCGACCAGGCTTGCCTACCGGCAGCTCTGGGGACCAATGTTCCAGCTCCTCGCGAACAACAACGGGAACGCCCACTTCATGATCAACGAAGCCGGCGTCCTGATCGACAAGACCGACGTCGACGGAAGCTCGAGCCTGCAGGGTGCCGTGTTCGGCATCACCCGGTGATCTATCATGGCAGCAGCAAAAATCACCTCAACCTCAAATATGGTGGCCTACCCCTGGAAGCTGGCTACCTTCACGAAGGTCACGCAGTCCGACTGGACCATCCTCGACTGCGCCGGCACGCTCGACTTCTCCACGCGGCTCGTCACGGGCGCCGTGGAGACCCCGCTCTATGCGAAGGTCGACGCGGTCCATGCGAGCGCCTACACGGCGGCGGAGACGGCGATCGTCTACGACGGCGCCACAGCGAGCCAGCGTACCGCGGGCGGGTTCTACATCCGCAACGGCACCGGCGGCGAGATCATGTACGTCTCAACCGACTCGGCCCCCACGGGCACGGGCGGGACGTTCACGGTCCGGCGCGGATGCCTCGGCACGACCGCCGCGGTGATCACGAACGACGATGTGCTCTACATCCTGAACGTGATCGTCTTCGGCTCGGTCACGACCGGCCCGGCGCTGATCACGTACCTCCCGCTTCCGGACGACCCGGCAACGCAGATCTTCGGGTGAGCTGGCCATGTCTGGCCACCTCCTCCAATATCTTCGGGGCGGGAAAACAGCGGTCACCGGCGACACACTCGAGGTCACCGCGGACTATCTGACAGCCACCGGGGCGATCACCGGGACAACTGTCTCAGACGCCTCTGGCGCCCTCCAGAACCGGCGGTATGTCTACCAGTTCGCAGCGGTCGACATCTCAGCCGCCGGGGCCACCGTCGTCGGCCCGATCATACCCGCCGCCGCGGTCCTCGAGAGAGTGTACTACGTTGTCACCGAAGCCACCGCCGCCCAGGCAGCGACCGCCGCCATTCAGATCGGCGTCGTCGATGCAGACGGCTCGAGTAACGGAGACGTCGATAAGTACGTCCTCGGCACAGCCGCCGCCTCTGGCCTCATCGTCGGGGCGAAGGCAGTCGGAACGTGCGTCGATCTCACGATCGCCGTCTCTGCTCTCCCCGCCGGCAAGGCGATCACCGCGACCCACATCTCTCAGGCAGTCGCGGGGACGGTCGTGCCGATTATCGAGTACTCAATCACCGGGTAGGTCGGTATGGGGTACTGCTCAGTTGCTGACGTGGAAGCCCAGACCGGGTACAGCGCCAGCGACTTTCTCCAGGGCGGTACCCGCATGGACGCCGCCCAGTGGAGCACGTACGTCCAGCTCCTGATCTCCTCCGCCTCTGCGTATATCGATAAGTTCTGCCGCCGCTCGTTCGCGGTGACGGATTATGTTGAGTATCGCGACGGCCAGGGGGCCGGGAAGACGACATACCGCCTCAACGAGCAGCCCCTTGTGGAGCTCGACTCCGTTGAGGAGGATATTTCCCCTCTGAGTGTGGCGACCTGGACGACCAGGACCGCACGGACGTCATCGGTCGCCGGGGACTACCGGGTGATCACCCAGAACGGGATCTCCTCGATCCTCTTCACGAACAACGCCCCGTCCGAGGGGGCGGGAAATCTCCGGATCACCTATTCTGCCGGCTATGCCGAAGAGTCGCTCGTCTACCAGGACGTTCGCGCAATCTGCATCCAGATCGTTGAGAACGCCCTGATGCGGAAGTCCAAACTCCAGGAGAGCCATGCCGCTCGCCGGGGCTCGACGAAGGACTCTGCCGAGATGGTCCCGGCCAGCGATCCAAAAGTGGTCACCGACTACATCAGGGAGCAGCTCGCACCCTACGTCCGGAACAGTCTCAGGAGGGCGTGATGACGGATGATCAGACCCCTGTCAGTCACGGAGAGTGCCGCCTCAGACACGCCCTGGTCGAACAGCGGTTCGGCACCCTGGAGAAGGATATGTCCGAAGTAAAGCGCGACGTGTCCGAGATGAAGACGCTCGTTGTGAAGATGAGCGACAACCAGGGCCTCCTGTTGAAAGTCCTCCTCCTCGTCCTCGCCCTGGTCCTCGCTGGCAGAGGGATGGACGTCTCCTGGATTCTCGGGAGCCCGGTATGAGCGGCGCGGAGCTCGTGGTTGAAGTTCAGCTTCCTGAAATGAACATCCCTGAGGTCCGGAACCGCATCCTCCAGATCTTCCGGGGCAACTGCGAGACCGCACTGAAGGATGCCTCCCCCGTCGACGAGGGATACCTCCGAGAGCACTGGTGGAGTGAGATCCACGAGGACCGGAGCGAAGTCCAGCTCTCGAATGCGACCGCGTACCTACCGTTCCTGATGTCCGGTACGGGTCTCTACGGGCCGAAGCACCAGAAGATCCTACCGAAGAAAAAGAAGGCCCTCGCCTGGAAGAACCGGGCAACCGGCCAGTTGATGATCCGGCGGGCGGTGCGCGGCATCAAGCCCAACCCGTTCGTCCAGGAGGCGATCGCGTCCGGTGTCGATCGGTCGATGGCTGACCTCAAGGCCATGCTCGACGGGGGCGCCCTATGACGGCCGTCACCGCCGACCTGGTCGACGTCTACGACATCCAGGACGGCACCACCGGCTACGTTCTGCTCGGCATCACGCAGGCGATCGTCGAGCGGCTGCAGGCGAACCTCTCCGCGCTCGGCCTGACCCTGCCGACCCAGGTCCAGATCGGCGAGGAGGATCCGGCCTACATGGCCCTCCCGATGATCGGGGTCTGTCCGCTCGCCGAAGGGGCCGACACGATCACCATTGACGACAACATCGGCGAGAACGACCACGCCTGGACCGTCTCGCTCTACGGGGCGTACAAGGGCCTCGAGCCTGGCTTCTCCAGGCGGACGCTCGTGTATGCGGGACGAGCGGTCGACCTATTCACGAACCGCACGGCGATCAACGCAACGGTCGACGGCCGGGCCTACGGCGGGCCGGCTGCGATCGGCGAGGTGATGAGCGTCGCCATGGAGCTCGGCGTCATCCGGGTTTCATCCTACTGGGTCCACGTCTGGATCCTAAAACTGAATCTGATTGGAGCACACTAATGACAGATTATCGCTATTTCGGGGCCAAAGCCACCATTACTGTCGGAGGTACCACGATCACCGGCATCAAGGAGTGGTCGGTCACGCCCCGTTTCGATCATGTGGAAGACTATGACAATTCGTCCGTCTTCCTGGGTGATGTGGCTCGCATCAAGGGCCGCGTCGAGGTGAAGCTGAAGTTTGGCAAGTGGGATCCCACGGTGACCGGCTTCCTGTTCGACATCCTGAAACCTTCGGGCGGGGACGGCACGATGGAAGACACGAACGAATGCGCGAAGCTCGAGGTTGTGATTGTGTTCACGTCCTTTGGTGGGGCGAAGACGACCACGATCACGGTCGACGATGTCCGGTTCGACTCCGTTCCATTCGCCGGGATGCTCGACCAGTGGAACGCGATGGAGATCTCAGGCGTCGGCACGAAAGCAACGTTTGCCACGGTGTGAGCCATGACCGACTACCGCTATTTCGGCGCGAGGGCGACTCTCTCGGTCACTCCGGCCGGCGGGTCTGCAGTCCCGCTCGCCGCAATCAAGGAGTGGTCGATTACCCCTCGCTTCGATCACGTCGAGGACTACGACAACGAATCCGTCTTCCTGGGCGATGTGGCCCGCATTAAGGGCCGCGTCGAGGTGAAGATCAAGGTGGGCATGTGGAACCCCGTCGTCTCCACCATGTGGATGAAAAACATCCTCAAGGCGGGCGTCGTCGGCACCGCTGACGGTGCGACATCGGACACGAACGCGGTTGCGAAGTTCACGATCACCGGCGAGGTCACTCCGTTCGGCAACACGACGAAGTTCCACGCGGTCGTGACGAACGTCTATTTCGAGGCGTGGCCGGTTGTCGGTCAGCAGGACCAGTGGAACCCGCAGGACATGTCCGGCGTGGGTGACAAGGTCGTCTTTACGAACCCGGCATAATCATGGCATCTGTTGAAGATCTAAGCCCCGAAGACTTTGCAAAGGCCGCGGCCTGGGATCCGGAAGAGGCGCACCGCAAGGGCGACGAGCTCGAGCTGCAGGCCCACGAGGGGTATGCAGAGGTCGAGAAGATCATCCG
>CAYLUL010000086.1:0-7562 GCA_964386835.1 uncultured Methanospirillum sp. | reverse complement strand
GGCGAGGTGATCCTCGTCAACGACCTTCCGTTCGGCCTGGAGGTCTATGCCGATCCCCTGATCGCGAAGGTCTTCTTCAACCTGGTCGACAATGCCGTGCGGCACGGCGGGGGGATCACGACGATCCGGTTCGCCGTCGAAGAACAGGATGGCGAGGCGATCATCGTCTGCGAGGACGATGGTGAGGGGGTGCCGCCCGCCGAGAAGGAGCGGATCTTCGAACACGGCTACGGCAAGAACACCGGGTTCGGGCTCACTATCTCGCGGGAGATCCTCGACATCACCGGGATCGGCATTCGAGAGGTCGGCGATGCCGGCAGGGGCGCACGGTTCGAGATGATCGTGCCGCCAGGGGTCTATCGCCGAACCGGATAGGAGCGGCACAGGTTCACACACTCTGGAAATCCGACGATTTGAACCGCGGTTTTCCGGACTTTTGCCACCCCCCTCTGGTCCTCCTCCTCCTCATGTCAACACCCTGAAACCCACGTAAGGCGTCTGCATCGCCCCCGAGCTCTCGGGCAGGGTTCTTCCGCGATCTGACCTGCTGCGGACACCTCCTGTGGGGCTGGGACGCTGGAGATGACGGTGCCGGCAACGCCCCACGACGTCCGCTTGCTCCTCTGCCGTCCGGCGTGTGCCATCCGTGCTCCGGCGCATTCTGCCTGCCGAAGCAGTGCGATGGCACGAGCGCCGAGTCGATCGAGAACGCGGTTGTGATGGTCAGTGCGAAGGATGGCACCGTCGGCATCGGAAAAAAACGCGGGCATCACCCACGTGTTCCCGTCCCTGGAGAGCCCGACGAGGGCTGCGTCACCATTGATCGATGCACACCTCGTGCCCGGACCGTCAACACGCCCCTGACGCGCGACTTCGTCCATGCCACGGCGTTCATCATCGGGTTCCTGGAAGCAGAGGCGGACACGGTCCACCCGATGCGCCCGATCGCGGTTGAGCGGGCGTCCCACCCCATCACCTGCGATGCGCTCTCACTCGGGCACCTCCAGACGCCGTGGAATGAAGGAGACGCGCTCGTCTCGCCGTGGCACGGATCCACGAGGCCGAAAAACCTGACCGAGCGGAATGGGCGCGACGGCGAGTAGTCCGGCATGTGAAGAGAGATTCCGTACTATTTCTTATAACTCGAGAAACCAGGAGTATCAATGAAGATTGGGATGATCGGTGGAACCGGCGGGCAGGGTCTGGGCATCGCCCTCCGGTTCGTGCAGGCGGGCGAAGACGTGATCATCGGCTCGCGGACGCTTGACAAGGCCGAAGCGGCCGTCGTAAAGGTGAAAGAGCTCCTCGGCGACGTCGAGAACGTGAGAGGCGCGACGAATCTCGACGCGGCCACGGAGGCCGACGTCCTGGTGCTGACCGTGCCGCTCCCGGCGCAGAAGGAGACGCTTCTCTCCATCAGGGAGGGCGCAGCCGGCAAGCCGCTGCTCGACGCAACCGGCGTTCTGGAGTCGGCGATCGGCGGTTCGCCGACGAAGTGCATCTACCTGCCCGAGGGCTCTGCAGCACAGCGTGCACAGGCGATCCTCCCCGATGCCAGGGTGATCTCCGCGTTCAACAACATCTCGCATTCCTGGTTCATGCAGCTTGACGAGCCGATCGACTGCGACTGCCTGATCTGTGGTGACGACAAGGAGGCGAAGGCGTTGGTGACACCCCTGATCGAGAAGGTGCCGGGCCTTCGTGTGATCGACTGCGGCGGACTCGAGCGGGCGGGCATCATCGAGAAGATCACGCCGCTCCTGATCGGGCTGAACATCAGGAACAAATGTTCGTTTGGCGGCATCCGGATCACCGGCCTCGACAAGGGGCGGGTCTGCTAGTCTCGCCTCTGGCACACGGCGAAATCGATCGTGGGAAGCCGTGATGGATGAGGGGCACGCCTGGCCACCTTCACCTCGAGCTTCGGGGAGGCGAGACCGTTGCTCCATCTGCAGGGGTGCCACCCTCCTCTCCATGACGCGGTGAAAACAGACTGAGCAGGGTCGAAAGGACCGCGGCGAAGGCCGCCCGCCCGTCGCGCTCTCCCGAGCCTTCGCACCGGTCGCGTCAGATCGTCAGCGCCGCACGCGCCGACAGGTCTGTCAGGCCAGAGACGATTGGGCCGGGCATGAAGCCCCAGCCGGCCCGGCGCACGAACCGGGCTTCGTGCGGATATCACGGGTTGCCGGATCAGATGACCCGGAGCAGCCCGGTCGACAGGGGATGGGGTCCCTCGCTGGTGGGTCCCCCAGTCCTGTCCTAGTCGCTGTGACTCCCGTCGCAGAACGGCATCCGCTTCGACTTTCCGCACCGGCAGAGCGTGAGCCGGTTCCGGACCTCGTAGGGCGTGCCGTCGGCGGAGATCACCGGGATGCCGCCACGGACCCAGAGCGGTCCATGCTCCTCGTTGACCGGGTCCTCGATGATGGCGATGGAGGGTTCACGATCCCGCACGATCTCCTCTCCGGATGCATTGTCATAGACGACCAGCCGGCCTGTCGGGCAGTCGCAGGCCTCCTCGATGGCGGTCTCCCGGGACTCTGGATCGGAGAACCTGACAAGGTTCCAGATACCGCCGGCCCGATGACAGAACCCGATGCGGATGCAGAACCATTCATTGTCTGCAAGTGTCAGCGATGGGCCGCGAATAATCCGGGCTCCGTCGTTAAAGGGCTCACGATCGGCCGTCTCGGTTCCGTCGAAGGCAGCCTGGGCGTGCGAGCCGTCGCAAAAAGGTGGGTTAGCCGAATGGCCACACCGACAGAGGGCGTAGGTCCGCCGCCCTTCGGGGAGCTCCCTCTCGTCGTACCCCCGGACGAAACCCTGGTCGTCATACTGGACCTCTGCCGATTTCAGCGGCACCCCACCGGTCACGATGAACGGGCCGTCCCGGCTCACGGTGATCCTCATCTCGTCCTCGGTGTTCGCCGGCGTATCTTCTTGAGGGGCCGACGAAGAAGGGCCGTTTCTCTCCCCTGTCATCATGTTCAACTCGTGCTGCTCTCCTGTTTCTATCCATCGCCCGATCTCGGAGGATGGGTTCACGTCACCAGTGTGAACCTCGCGCCCGGTCTGTGGACTACAGGAATGCCAGGCGAAGAGATCAGGCACCAACTGTGGAGCATCAGGACCCGTGTGCCCTCCTTGTTGGACCCTGCCTGCGAATGTGGAAGGTTCTTGTTTTTGTTTCATGATCCAGCTGAATCACCGGGCCAGGGAGGTGGAACGAGGATCCCATTGTGCCCATTTCTCTTCTGGCAGCGTGAATGGTTGGTAAAAAAAGGTGGGGGAGTGGAACCTGGAGCCGCAACCGGGCTACAGTACGGCCGTTTTGAACGCTTCGAAGCCGACCCGGTCGATCGTCGCGCCCAGGCGCTCGGTCCCCTGGCCGTTTTCCCGGAAGAACGCGATGACCCGCCGGGCGAGGGCGATCGCCGCCTCTTCCGAGAGGTCGCGGACGAGCTCCTGGCCGGGCCGCGGGGTGCCGCCACCCTTCCCGCCGACGACGGCGACGAAGCCGCCCTCCGTGCCGTAGAATCCGAGGTCCTTCATCCACGAGTCCGAGCAGCAGTTGGAGCATCCGGATATGCCCATCTTGAACTTCGCCGGCGCCGGCGTGCCATAGAACTCCTTGTCGAGGGCGAACCCGAGCCCGGGGCTGTCCTGGAGGGCGCGCTTGCACGAACGGGTCCCCGGGCAGACCTGGATCGACCGCACGGTCAGGCCGATCGCCTTGGCCGTGTCGTCGAACTCGTTCCAGGCCGCGTCCAGGTCCTCTTCGCGGATGCCGGTGATGATGATCCGCTGGGCTCCCGTCAGCTTGACATACTTCGCCCCGTACTTCTCAGCCACGTCCGCGATCGTCCGGAGCAGGGCGGGGGAGGCGAACCCCCCGGGGATGTGGGGGTGAATGCCGTACGTCTCCATGTCCCGCTGGACGATTGCGCCCTTCGCGGGGATGTTCGTCTTTGCCATGATGCTTCCTACTGCTACCATTCAAGGGAGCGATTGATAAAGGTTCTACTTGTGGCACGAGTCGGGTTCAGCATTGGGGGTTAACTGGTAGGGAGGACCTCGGTCCGTCGGTGGAGACGCGGTCGGCCTCTCGGCTCTGTTCGTGGGTCCGGGATTCGAGCTCCCCACTCCTCTCTCCCAGGGTATCACCTGCGGGCTGTTCGGGGTCCTCCGGGGTCTGCCCTCACACTGGGTGCGGGAGAGGCGGTTCACCACGGATCCGGGTGTCCCCACGCCAGGAGCGGGATCTTTATTACTGCATGGTCCAATCTTTTTTCGTCTGGGGGCCGAAGGCGATCGGCGAAGCCCGCTCTCCGGATGCCGAGGGTGGATGATGGACAGGATCCTGATTGTTGAAGACGACTCGATCATTGCACTGACGATCGAGGGAAGATTGAAAAACCTGGGCTTCGAGGTCGTCGGAAGGACTTCCCGAGGTGCAGATGCGATCGAAAAGGCAGCGAGCCTCCTCCCTGACCTTGTCCTGATGGACATCCATCTGAAAGGGCCGATGGACGGGATCGATGCCGCCGAAAGCATCTATGGCATCTACAATATCCCGGTTGTGTACCTGACCGCGTTCTCCGATGAAACGACTCTGAAGCGGGCCCAGAAGACCTCCCCGTTCGGCTACATCGTCAAGCCCTTCAACGACGACGTGCTCCGTGTCACGATCTCGATGGCCCTGATGAAGCACAGGGCGGCACAAAAAGATGAGATGTCGAAAGTCCTGGCAACGTGGGAATAACCGGTCATCATGAATCCTCACCACATCAGGTTGTCAGCGTTGGTCTTTCCTGGCATGCAACCAACAAATCCCTGATGTGGTAACGGAATGCCGGAGCCTTTCCTCGGATTCAGGACCGATCGAGTCTCGAATATTTCATTTGTCATGGGCGTTCTCCAGAATAATACCCCGAAATGATCGACCGATTCTCTTGCGCTCACCGGACACTTCTCGCCATGCTACACCTCGATGGTTTTCTCACAAGGCCCTTTTCTATCCGTCGTCTGCGCTCTCAAAACCCTTTGCAAACGTCCCATAGATTAAAGCAGCCCTGTCTTCGTACCACTACCTGATCGAGATGATATCGATGGACCCGGTGTCGCTCTTCAGTCTCTTTGCCAGCCTGCTTATCGGCGCGATCGGCGTGGTGGCATGGTACCAGACCAGGAGTAGGACGCCGGTTCTCCTTGCGATCGGACTGGCCTTCTTCGGGATCTCCTTCCTGATCGAACGTGCTGAGATCCCGTTCGACCAGGTGGAACTGGTCCTCCTCTTCAGGATGCTGGCGTTTCTGGCGATCCTCTCTGTCGTATATGGTACCCTGGGTTCTGTGCGGGCCCAGATGACGGCACTCTCGGTGAAGACTACCCAGCTTGAATCTGAGATTGAGAAACGGAAACGGGCTGAAGCCAACTCCAACAACATTCGCGAACGGTATCTCGCCGTCCTCGACGGTCAACCAATCCCGCAGTTTGTCATCGACAAAGATCACTTCATCATCAACTGGAATGCCGCCCTCGAAAGCTTGAGCGGGCTCACGGCAGACGAGATGATCGGCACCAGGAAGCACTGGATGCCGTTTTACGACCACGAGCGCCCCTGCATGGCTGACCTCATCATCGATGGGGCGCTGGACGACCTCCCCGAAGGGTACGTCGATGCCTGGTCGCCTTCACCCCTGATCAGGGATGCTTACATCGCGACCGGTTTCTTTCCGAAGATGGGGAGTAACGGGACCTGGCTCAACTACACAGCAGCCCTGATCCGGGATCACAAGGGTGCAATCGTCGGAGCTGTCGAAACACTCGAGGATATCACCGAGAAGAAAGAGACGGAGGACGAACTCCGGGCGAGCGAGGAGACGTACCGCTCGATCCTCCGGGCCTCTCCGGACCCGATCGTGATCACCGACCTGGAGGGCCGCGTCCAGATGGTCTCGCCGGCGACGCTCGCACTCTATCGCCTGGAGAGTGAGTCGGAGGGCATCGGCCATCCGGTTACGGACTTTCTGGTGCCCGAGGACCACGCACGGGGAAGGGCCTACCTGAAGCAACGGCTCGAGGGTGCCGAGATCGGAGTGACCGAGTTCACTGCTCTCCTTGCAGACGGCAGCATGCTCGAGATCGAGATCAACATGGATTTCATCCGTGATGATGCCGGTCTCCCCTCCCAAATCATCATGATGATCCGGGATATCACCGCCCGGAAAGAGGCTGAGAAGGCCGTTCAGGAGAGTCAGAAGAACTACAAGAATATCCTTGAGAATATCCAGGACATCTACATCCGGACCGATGCAGCAGGCACCATCTCCATGCTGAGTCCATCCGCCGTTCAGATCCTCGGCTATTCATCGTTATCCGAACTGATCGGGGAGAATATCGCGACGACGCTATACTTTAACCCCGCTGACCGTTCCAGCTACCTTGCCCGGCTCGAAGAGGCCGGGTCGGTCACCAACTTCGAGGTGCTCTTCAAGAGAAAGGACGGCACGCCGGTGACGATGCTGTCGAACGGGCAGAAGATACTGGACGCTTCGGGCCAGTTTCTGGGGGTGGAGACCACCGCCCGGGATATCTCTGAGCGAAAACGCACCGAGGTGGACCTGAAGCGGTCGGAGAGCATGTACCGGGCCATCTTCGACAACACGGGTGCCGCCACCATCATCCTCTCCTCTGATCTCACGATTCTTCTGGCGAACACGGGCTGGGAGCGCCTCACCGGGGTGCCACGCCAGGACCAGGAAGGAACGACGAACTGGACTGCGTTCGTTGACGGGCAGGATGTTGAACGGGTCTTCTTCTCCCAGGTCGAGCGGTGGGCAGATCCATCCAGTGCTCCCGCCAACAATGAATGCCGGGTCTTCGATGCCTCCGGGATGCCGCACTACTGTTATATCGAGATCGGGATGATCCCGGGGACGCCGAACAGCGTCGCCTCCCTGGTGGACATCACCAGTCTCCGGCTCGAACAGGAGAAGAACCGTCGAGCGCTCCATGAGAAAGAGATCCTGATCAAGGAGATCCACCACCGTGTCAAGAACAACCTCCAGGTCGTATCCAGCCTGATCGAACTCCAGATCCTCTCGCTGAACGACGAGCAGAGCATCAATGCCCTGCGGGACAGCCAGAACCGCATCCGCACGATGGCCCTGATCCACGAGGCTCTCTATCGTTCAGAGGATTTCACGAAGATCGAGGTCTCGTCGTACCTCGAGAAGCTGGCACACAGTCTCTTTGAGACGAACTCCATCTCGGGGGAGAGGATCGGGCTGAACCTCGTCCTCGACACGATCTTCCTGGAGATCGAGACCGGGATCCACTGTGGCCTGATCGTCACCGAGCTCCTGACCAACGTCTTCAAGCACGCGTTTCCCGGCGATCGAAAAGGCGAGGTGACGATTGCTTTCCATGCGGACGGACCGGATTACACGCTCTCCTTCAGCGACAACGGCGTCGGGATTCCTCACGAGTTCGATCTCACCGAGAGCGACAGCCTGGGCCTCAAGCTGGTGAACCTCATGGTGACCGACCAGCTGGAAGGC
>CAYLUL010000085.1:0-7562 GCA_964386835.1 uncultured Methanospirillum sp. | reverse complement strand
AGACTGCTCCTTGACCGGGGTGACCTCTGCGCGATCGAACGACCCGGATACCTCGGCGCAATCCAGGCCTTCTCGCTCTACGAACCCGAGTTCGCCCCGGTCCCGCTCGACGAGTCCGGACCCGACATCGAGGCGCTCGAGAGGGCGGCACGGGCTGGGGCCCGGTTCTTTTATGGCGTCCCGAACTCGCAGAACCCGTCAGGGATCACCTGGTCGCCCGAACGGCGGCGGGCGGTGGCAGACGCCCTGGAGGGGACCGAAACCCTGATTGTGGAGGATGATGCCTACGGTGAGCTCCGGTTCGACGGGCCGGCACACGCTCCGCTCCGATCGCTCGCCCCCGAACGGACGCTCATGACCGGCTCTTTCTCCAAGGTGCTCGCCCCCGGTCTGAGGCTCGGCTGGATCGTGGCTCCGGCGCCTGTGATGCACCACCTCGTGACGGCGAAACAGGCCTCTGACCTGCATTCCAACGTCTTTTCCCAGCAGGTGGCGGCCAGGTACCTCGCCACGACACCGATCGACGAGCACGTGGCCCGGATCGCGACGATCTACCGGCGCCATCGGGACCTGATGCTCGACCTGGCTGCCGACCTCTTCCCTGAGGGGGTGTCATGGACCCGCCCCGACGGAGGGATGTTCACCTGGCTCACCCTGCCCTCCGGATGTTCCTCCCTGCGCCTTTTTGAGGACGCAATGAAGGCCGACGTCGCGATTCTGCCCGGGCTACCGTTCTATACGGATGGGGGCGGGGACCGGACCGTCCGGCTCAACTTCTCGAACGCCGGCGAGGAAGCGATCGAGGAGGGGATGCACCGCCTCGCCCGCGCACTCGCTGTCCAGGTGAAGCAGGAATCCTGAGGTCGAGCCTTCATGACAGGATGTCTAACGTTCCGGGTGGATCGGGTGCCCCAGGCGGGCTGCAGCCCCTCCCCCGGGTCCGCATAGGAGAATACGGAATTCGAATATTCCTTGAACAGGATGGTTTCGAAAGAGCAGAGGGTCTCATCCTGGCCATGCGTCCGGCCCCGGAGCTGGTCATTCAGGCCGATGTGGACGTAGTAGGTATTCTCCCGCATCTGCACCTCGGCGATGTTCAGGGTGGAGATGACTGCGGTGGGTATCGCTCAGTCGAAGAGAGAGGACGGGTATTGGCAAGGTACGGGAGGAGGAGCGCATCAACCTCGCGCACCCGGTCCAGGACGGATTACAGATCGACCCAGATTGTGCACCGTCCACAACTCGTTCCGTCTTGAGGTGTGCAGGCACCGTGGATCGAACAGCCCAGTACATCCAGGTCACCCAGGCGAACCAACTCGGTTCGGACACCAACTGAAGCGGCCCCTCAAGGGATCATTCCAGCAATGTGACAGCATTCCTCGCCTTTTTCGGGCTGCCACAGATGCCGAGGACGATGGTCATCTTCATCACAACAGCAGTGCCTGGCCAATTCGATACGCAGCATCCATGAACTCCTGGTTCTCCGTCACCGGAGGTTTGTAACCGGCATCGAGATCGTAGGCGACAAGGTGATCCCTGACCGACAGACCAGTCAGCCCGACCATCTGCATGAACATGCCGATCTGACCACTGAAGAGCCGGGGATCAGGCTGGTTTTGGGTGAAAATGAACGATGTCGGTTTGGACCCCTGAAATTTTGGGCTCAGATCCATGCCGATAAACGGGAACAACCGGTCGAGCCAGAGTTTGGTCTGGGCTGTGACATCCCCGAAGTAGATCGGCGATGCTACGACGATACCGTCTGCTTCCTGCATGAGCTGGTGAATCCGCTGCATATCGTCCGCGATCACACACTCGGCCAGGTCATGCTTTTTGCAGAAATAACAGGCTTGGCACCCTCGGATTGAGAGCTCGTTCAGGAACACGAGGTCCGTCTCGAATCCTTGATCTTGAAGCCCACGCTCAGCCTCTTTCGCGAGGAGGTGCGTGCTGCCACCCTTCCTCGGGCTCCCGATAATAATAGCCACACTTTTCATGGGGATTCCCCTCTCCGAACATCTACTTCCAGGTCACCCGCAGGGGTCGCCGCTCCGGGATCTGGTGCGCCAGATGCCGGGGAAAGCCGAGCATCATCGCGTACGCGGGGATTCTTCTCTCAGGAAGATCTAAGAACTCTCCCAGCGGCGCGTACGCCTGCATTCCCATCGCGACGAACCCGGCCCAGCAGGTACCGAGCCCGAAGGCCGGAGCAGCAACGTCCACGTGGGTCAGCGCGATGATCGCATCGGTCTGTGCGATCGGGTATCCAGCAGGCACATGAGGGATCAGCAGGTGCGGCGCGGACCGGCAGATTACATCGTTGCCGTCATCCCAGTCGCTCACAAGGTGCGACATATACCCGCTCATGGGGTGGTCACCCCCGCCCTGCTCCCGCATCCAGTCAACGACGAGACCGGCCACCTTCTGCACCTCTCGCGGGTCATGAATCACGAGCCACTCGACTGGCTGACCGTTCCCGCCCGATGCGGCGAATCGCGCGATATCCAGCACGGATTCGATCGTTTCGGGGGGCACGAGCTCCGATCGGTACTGTCGGATGGAACGTCGGCTCTTCAGATAGATGCCGAGCTGATCCGGGGCTATCATCTTCCCGGCCCCGGCCCGTTCCGATCCAGGACCGGCTCTCTGCACAAGGGCGCCCGTCGGGCAGAACGCTTCGCAATGGCCGCAGGAGAGACATGCTCCGGCCCTTTCATCCTGGAAATGAGGCATGCCTTCGTCTGAATGAGAAATGACCGACATAATGCAGACATCGGAGCAGGTCGCACATCCGGTGCAGAGATTCTGATCGACGGTGATGGTCATAAGTGCTCTGCCTGAACTGTATTCCCTAATGTAGGTTAAATACACCAGACGGAAAATGGTAATATTATTTCCAAATTGAAAGTATTGGAGAGACACTGATGAATTGCGAAAAGAAGCCAAAATGCAACATAGAAAGCATCATTGACATCATCGGCAAGAAATGGAACCTCATGATTATCTGGCATCTTCGGACGGGTGTCCTTCGTTTCACCGAGCTCCAGCACGGGATCTGCAACGTGAACTCGAAGACCATCACCAAGCACCTGCGGGACCTCGAAGATCATGCGGTCATCACACGGAAGGTGTACGCGGAGGTTCCCCCCCGGGTCGAATACGCCCTGACCGAGCGCGGCGAAGCCCTTCTCCCGATCATCGAGTCCATGCTTGAGTGGGGAGGGACACACCTCCCGCCCAGGCCAGTGCCAGAGTCGGCTGCGCAGGCAACCACGGATTAGCCACCGTCGGCCAAACGTGGCTCAGGGCTCGGTTGCGCAGAACCGAAGAAACTCGGTAGCGAGAAGTCGCTGCGGCACCGGGGTCCTGAGAAAGGCCACATAGCGCCGTATGTGCTCAACGATCTCATCGCTCAGCTCGAGCTCGATGATGCAGGCGTCCCGATCGGCGACTGAACGGGAGACGCCGATGGCGACCAGGAACGCGTCCAGGGTGTCGTGGCGGTGCTTGATCACCTCCGCCACGGCCCTTCCCACCGGTGTGAGCGGGACCCCTTCCTACCGGCTCGGGCGACTTGTCACCGGGGTGGCCTAACCATGCGGCCCGAACTGATGCAGACAGGCGCCGCCGTCCTCGGCGCTCTCTTTGTCGGTTTCGGGCTCGCCCAGGCTGCCTTTGGCATCTTGCTCGTCCAGTTCTCCGGGGCGTTGGCGTCCATCATCGCCCTTGATCCGCTGGACGGCTTCGTGCTGGCCGTCATCGGTGTAATCTTCCTTTCGGGGGCGCGGTCCCACCCGGCAGACCACGGGGGGCACACTGCCCACATCTGGGTGGCAGCGGCCCTCGCTATCGGCTTCGGCCTCCTCTCGCTCATCGTCGCGCTCAGCGGGGCAGCGGACCGCCTGATAACGGGCGAACTCGTTTCAACCCCCCTCACGTTCGTCAGCCCCGCGCTGTTCCTCGCCGTGCCAGCAGCCCTTCTCTATTACGTGGCGCGGCCCGAACCGCGAGGGGATGGAGGAGCATGATCGTCGAGACCCTGCAAAGGATCGCTGCGGGGAGTGCCACGACCGCACTCCTCGCCGCGGACCTGGGCATCGACACGAAGACCCTGGCCCAGCGCCTCGAGATGCTGGAGCGGATGGGGTA
Source organism: uncultured Methanospirillum sp. (assembly GCA_964386835.1). Taxonomy (GTDB): domain Archaea; phylum Halobacteriota; class Methanomicrobia; order Methanomicrobiales; family Methanospirillaceae; genus UBA288. The sequence continues at coordinate 3,413 of CAYLUL010000085.1, read as the reverse complement.
CCTGGTCCGGGTGTCGTCGGAAGAGGAAGGGTGCGAATCAACGGGCGCCTGCCGGAGGTGCCCCTGCTGCGGCGGAGGCGCGGTATGTTGGAAGGAAAAGTCCTTCCTGGCCCTTTCGTCAAAAGGTGCCACCATCGCGGACCGAACACCACGAGGACCCTTCCCAGGAAGACCGAAAGATGCCGCTGGATGACCAGATCGGCCCGCGAAGGGACCGAACGCCCCGGAGGCGCATTAAGTATGATTAATAATGATAAATCACAATACTCAAGTGAGAGGGTCTTTCGTGGACATACTGCTCTTCCTTCTGCTCGCTCCGTTGATCGCGGCCGTACTGGTCTTCGCGCTGCCGAACCACCCGGTCAGGGACTGGCTGGTCCGGATCGCGGCGGTCGTGATCGCCGGGGCTTCGGTATACCTGCTCGCAACGGCATTCGATAAAGGGACCCAGCTGGTCTCCTTCCCGACCGAACCGGTCGGACAGGTCATGACCGGGCTCGCGGTCGTGATCGCGCTCTTCATCATCGCGATGGGGGTGAAGTACCGCAAGCCGATCCCGATCGTCCTCGCCCTGGTCCAGACAGGGCTCCTGCTCTGGTTCGAACTGAACTACGCCCCGGGGATGCACGCCGAGCACAACCTCTTTGTCGACGAGTTCTCGATCGTGATGGCGCTGATCATCGGCATCATCGGCTCAGCGATCTGTGTCTACGCGGTGCCGTACATGCGGACGTACCACGAGCAGCACCCCGAGGTCGCCGACCACCGGCGGGCGTTCTTCTTCGTCCTGTTCGTCTTTCTATCGGCCATGTTTGGGATCGTCTTCTCGAACAACCTCGCGTGGCTCTTCTTCTTCTGGGAGGTGACGACCCTCTGTTCGTTCGTCCTGATCGGTTACTCTAAAACGACGGAGGCGATCGACAACTCGTTCCTCGCCCTGGTCCTCAACCTGGTCGGCGGGATCGGGTTCGTGGGAGCTCTTCTCTGGCTCGGCATGACCAGCGGCTCGCTCGAGCTCGACAAACTGGTCGCCGCCGGCGCGGCGATGGCCCTCGTACCGGCGACGCTCATCTCGTTCGCAGGCCTGACCAAGTCCGCGCAGTTGCCGTTCTCGTCGTGGCTGCTCGGGGCGATGGTCGCCCCGACGCCGGTCTCCGCCCTGCTCCACTCGTCGACGATGGTGAAGGCGGGAGTGTACGCGATCGTCAAGTTCGCACCGGTCCTCTCGGGCACCCTTCCCGGGATCTTTATCGGGCTCGTCGGCGGCGTGACGTTCCTGGCGGCGTCGGCGATCGCAGTCACCCAGTCGAACGCGAAGCGGGTCCTCGCCTACTCCACGGTCGCAAACCTGGGGCTCGTGGTCGCCTGTGCCGGGATCGGGACCTACGAGGCGGTCTGGGCTGCAATACTGCTGATCATCTTCCACGCGGTCGCCAAGTCTCTCCTCTTCATGGGAGTCGGCTCGATCGAGCACCAGGTGCACTCCCGTGACATCGAGGACATGGCCGGTCTCGTCACCCGGATGCCGCGGGTCGGCGTGATGATGCTGATCGGGATGGCGGGTATGTACCTCGCGCCGCTCGGGATGCTGATCTCGAAATGGGCGACGCTCCGAGCATTCATCGACGCGCCGGGTGGGATCATCTTCCTCCTCCTGATCTCCTTCGGTTCGGCCGTGACGGTCTTTTTCTGGGCGAAGTGGATGGGCCTCATCATCGCTCGTCCGAACCGTGGTGAGATGATCGAGGATCGTGTCCCCCGGGAGGAGCTCACTGTCCTCGGGCTCATGGCGTTCCTCGTGGTCGCCGCATCTCTCCTCTTTCCCTGGGTCTCGAAGGTTCTGCTCGAGCCGTACATCTTCGACGTCTACGGCAAGACCGCGGAACTCGGCCAGGACAACGTCATTATCATGCTCCTGATGATGGGGGCTGTGATCGCCCTGCCGCTCTCGCTCCTCTATTTCCGATCAGGCCGGCACCGGCTCGACCCCTACATGAGCGGTCGGCCGACGACCGCCGACATGCACTTCTCGGGGTCCCTCGGGATACAGCGGGAGATGGGACTCCACAACTACTACCTCAACGACTGGTTCGGAGAGCAGCGGACGTTCAGGGCGGGCGTCGTGGTGACCATCCTCCTGATCATGCTGATGTTCGCTGGACTCTTCGTCGCGGGAGGCCTGGCATGAACGTCCTCTATGCAGTCGCGTTCCTCGTCCTGGGCCCGCTCCTCGGTGGGCTCATTGCAGGAATCGACCGGAAGCTGACGGCCCGGATGCAGGGACGGGTGGGCCCGCCGGTGCTCCAGCCGTTCTATGACGTGGGCAAGCTCCTCGAGAAGGAGCATGCAATCGTCTCGATCAGCCAGAACTTCTTCGTCCTGGCGTACCTGGTCTTCATCGCCTTCTCGGGCGCGCTCTTCTTTGCCGGGGGCGACCTCCTGCTGGTCGTCTTCGCGCTGACGCTCGCCCACGTGCTCCTCGTGCTCGGTGCGTTCTCGGCGACGAGCCCGTACTCGTTCATCGGGGCCGAGCGCGAGCTGATCCAGTTGATGGCCTATGAGCCGATGGTGATCCTGGCAGCGGCCGGCTTCTACCTCGCAACGGGCTCGTTCTCAGTGACGGAGATCGCCGCGTTCCGCGAGCCGCTGATTGTGCTCCTGCCCGGGATCTTCATCGGGCTCTTCTACGTGCTGACGATGAAGCTCCGCAAGTCGCCGTTCGACATCGCCACCTCCCACCACGCCCACCAGGAGATCGTGAAGGGGGTCACGACCGAGTTCTCGGGTTCCACCCTTGGGATGGTCGAGGTCGCACACTGGTATGAGACGGTCTTCCTGCTCGGGCTCTTCTGGCTCTTCTTTGCCTGGAGCCCGGGAATTGCCGTGATCGGGGTCGTTTTACTCTACCTCGCCGAGATATTCATCGACAACGCGACCGCCCGCGTGAAGTGGGGCTTCGCCCTGAGAAGCATCTGGGCAGTCACGCTCGTCCTCTCGGCTGCGAACCTCGTCTGGCTCCAGTACTTCGGAGGTCTCTAGATGGCATACATGAAACGGTCCCCCTGGATCATCCACTACGACGGCTCGAGCTGCAACGGCTGCGACATCGAGGTGCTCGCCTGCCTGACGCCGCTCTACGACGTCGAGCGGTTCGGGATCATCAACACGGGCAACCCGAAGCACGCCGACATCTTCGTCGTGACGGGCTCGGTCAACGAGCAGAACCGCCAGGTGGTCCGGAACATCTACGAGCAGATGCCCCAGCCCAAGGTGGTGGCCGCGCTCGGGATCTGCGCCTGCTCGGGCGGGATTTTCCGCGAGTGTTACAATGTCGACGGGGGCATCGACCAGGTGATCCCGGTCGACGTCTATATCCCGGGCTGCCCCGTGCGGCCCGAGCAGATCATCGACGG
>CAYLUL010000084.1:0-7781 GCA_964386835.1 uncultured Methanospirillum sp. | reverse complement strand
CGGTGATCATCGATGCCGACGCGCTCTTCGCCCGTCTCTCCGACCCTCACCCCGCGCTCTTTCTCTTCACCCACGGAGGGATCGCTCACGGGATCCTCGGCGCCGGCGGCATGGCGGTGCTCGCCTGGGCCGGGTATCTCCTTGCCGGACTCGCCGGCCTCGTGCCGCCGGCCCTCTCGAGCATCCCGGTCTCCGTCGGGTTCGGCGCCGTGCTCGCCGGAGTCTACCTGCACCTCGCGCTCGACTGGCTCGCCTGCCCGGGCCTCCCGCTCCTCGCGCCGTTCTCGGACCGAAAGTACACCGCCGGCCTCCTCCCCGGGCCGAGCCTCGTCCTCTTCGCCCTCAGCACCGCCGTCCTTTTCCTGCTGGCAACCAGTGCCGCCACTGTCGAGTCCCTCGTGGCCCCCGCCGCTGCGATCGCCGTCGGGTTCTTTGCTGTCCGCCTCACGACGTTCGCCCTCGCGCATCTCCGTCTTCGCACTCCAGGGCGACTGGTCCCGATGGTCAACCCGCTCCGGTGGCTGGAGATCAGCGAGACTCCCGAGGCGTGGTCGATGGCCGAGTACCGAGTTGGGGGTGGGATGCCAGCGCTCGCGACGTATCAGAAGTTCCAGGGCATCACCGCCGGCGAGGCAGCGCCGTACCTCGCGGAGCCGCTGGCTCGTCGCGTCCGCTACCACTCGTACGCGTTCACGGTGACTTGCGATGGGGACGCTGTCGTCGTTGCCGACCCCGTGCGGGCGTCCGGTCTCGTCCGCTACCCGTTCGACCACCTGCGGGTGCGGCTTTCGCTCGGAACGCGGGACACCGGTCGGTCCAATGACCGGCCCTGAACGGGGCAGGACGTCTATTCCGTCTCAGTCCTGGACAATAACCCCGTCGGGGTGGGCGAAGAACCGGTCTCGTCCGCCCCGGCGGGTCCGGATCGAGACCCGTGCCCCCCCGCCCACTCCGTGCCGGCGGACCAGGTCCTGCCGAACGAGTACGGTCAGACCCGACCCCGGGCCGACATGCAGGAGGTCGGGGTACCCCTCGACCGGCGCGACCCCCTCCACCTCCAGTTCAACAGCGGCGAACTCTGGCTGCCCGGGGGCGTCCTCCACCCTCGAGACGCGCCCCGTCACCACCGCCCAGTTCTCAACGATCGCAACCATGTCATGCTCCTTTCCCCGGGTATGCCGTTGCCGGTTCACGAGGCATCCCCTCCAGCCAGGTACCGGACGATCCCCGCGGCAATCTCCTGGCCCGCCCCCTCCTGAAAGAAGGAGTAGGCAGGCATCGGGTTGACCTCGAAGCAGTAATACTCTCCTGCCTCCGTCACCTTCAGGTCGACCCCGGCGAGGGGGAGGTCGAGCCGTTTGGCGAGCGAACGGCAGCGTGCTTCAACCTCATCGGGCAACCGGAACGGCACCATCGCCACCTCCTCCCCCTCAGACGACGGGTAGCGGTAGTCGACCGCCGGGGTCCGCATCTCTGTCGCGAAGACCTCCTCGCCGGTGACGTGGACGCGGATGTTGGTCCCGGGCACGAACGCCTGGAACTGCGTCGGCAGCAGCCGCACCCGGTCGAGGTGGAGGAGTCTGACATCGGAGAGTGTCTGGACGATCGACCTCGTCCCGCTGATCGACTTGAAGATGACCTGCCCGTGCGCCCGGAGAAACGCTCGCACGCGCGCTGGGTCCGAGGTGATCAGCGTGGGCGGAGTGAGGAACCCCGCCTCCTGGATGAACTGCGCCTGGTACGGCTTCGAAGCGTTCGACCCCATCGCCGAGCAGCGGTTCATCACCCGGCAGCGAGCCATCTCGGTCCACTGGACCAGGGCGTCGTGGAGGAGCCCGGACCGCCGGACTCCGGCCGGGTCACCGGCCGGTCCGACCCGGTTCTCCGGGAGGTCCTGCCAGTCCATCAGCCGGAGAAAGACCCCGGAGAATCCGGAGAGGGGCCAGTCTTGACCGTTCAGGGAGAGGGTGCCGTCGACCGGGGCTCCCCGACGGACGTCGACCCGGAGGCCGATCTGCCGCGACTCCCGCTGGTTGAAGACGACGTGGTCGACCCCTGCTGCCTCCGACGCCCCGATCACCAGGCGAGTCGGCCCGTCCGACGGGATGCCGCAGACCAGGATCATGCCCCCGCCTCCCCTTCCCCGGTGAGCACAAGGGCAATCGCCCGGTGAGATACGGGGTCATCGGTCACGGGAAACGAGGTCGCGTTCGTCACCAGCCACTCCCCGGTGGTGACCGACTGCCGGAACCTGACCTGGAGGAGGTCGCACCCGGCAAGGGCCCGGAGCCGGTCCAGGCCGTTGGAGAACTGGTCCCCCAAACGACCCACCCGGCGGTCCCCGGCGACGAGCACCGTCTCCTCGTCGCTGCCGACCGGCTCGAAGAAGCAGGACGGCTCCCGTGGGAACGGCGGGGTGCGGATAGGTTCACTTCCGCCGTCCGCCGCGAATCGGTGCAGGGTGTAGTTTTGCTCGGAGAAGACCCGCGGATCGCTCGAAAAGGTGCACCCCCGGGCCGGGAGGCCGGCGCGGGACGCAAGGTCGAGCCACTGGAGGAGGGGGAACTCCGGACCTGGCAGCGACCACGGGGAGGGGGGGTTCACCACCGGGCAGGCGAGTGATGCGAGCCAGGAGAGCCAGAGGGCAGCGACCTCCCCGATCGCGTACAGGCGGTCGGCTTCGCTCGCCCCATAGAACTGTGGGAGGTCCGGGACCTGGAGCCGGTTGAAGATTGCGCCGAGCCGGTGCTCATCCAACCGCGTCCCGTCCGGGAGGAGGATACGTGTCCTGGTCTCTCCCTCGCCAAGCCGATGATCCCAGCAGGGGGCGAGGGCGAGTTCCTCGCCGGTGATGAACCGGACCCCGGTCTCGCCGACCCGGATCCGCAGGGCCTCGTCCACCCCGAGCGCCGTCACGTCATCGGCAGAGGCGAGGACCAGCACCTGCCCGTGTGAACCCGTCTCACCAGCCTCCCTGCGGGGTGTCGAGCGCTCGCTTCGGCCCTCCCCGGCGGCCGGTCCGCTGGAACATCTCTTCGTAGTCCTCCTCCTCGTAGAGGCCCCCCTCCCTCAGATCAGGCCGCAGGGCCTCCTCGATGAAGGGTTCGGCGAGGCCCAGGCGGGCCTCGAGGGCCGCGATCCGTGCCTCCAGGACCGAGATGTCCGCGTCCTGGAGTTGCCGTTTCGCCCGACCGGTTCCCCACTGCGGCCATCCGCCGGGGATCTCGATCTTCTTGAGGTCGGTCTTGTCTTTGAGGACCTTGGTCTCGATCTTGAGTTCCTTCTTGATCTCCTTGACCTGGTCCTTCTTGAACTCCTTGATCTCCTTGATCTGGTCCTTGAGGATCTCCTTCTTCAGCTTGAAGCACGAGGTGGCAACATTCGCGGACATCACCGGGCCCGATGGGCTGATGTTGGTGAGCGAGACACAGGTTTCCACTCCTCCGTAGGAGAGCGAGTTCGGGGTCGTCGTCTTCGTGAACGAGGTGTTGCCGGCCGTGCCCGGGTACGGGTCGCCCGCGTCGCCGCGGTTTGCACCGTTCTCCAGGTCCTTCTTCCCATCGGCCTGGACCAGGCGGACCTTGGGGTGGTTCTCGTTGGTGTTGTTCCCGATCGCGTCGTCGATATGCCAGACAAGCAACCCGTCACCCGGGAGTTTTGCATCGGACCCGACCTTCTGCCGGTTCTCGACGAGGAAGAACTCCTGGCCTCCGGCGCAGCCCTTCCAGAGCCGGAGGACCGCGTGACCGGTCTCCACTGCCTGGATCGACTGCGTGGTGCTGGCGGTGGGACAGGCGATCGTGACCCAGCCCTGCTGCACCTTGCACCAGGCGGATGGGTGCGAGGGGATCTCGCCGCCGCCGTTCCAGCTGCCGGAGCCCATCAGGCACCAGCTGCCCACTCCCTCGCTCGTCCCGTCCGTGTCGTAGAGATCCGGGAAGCCGAAGAGCGCGTGGCCGAGCTCGTGGCAGCAGACGCCGATCTTCGCGTCCTCCGGAACCGTTGCATAGGCGTAGACCTTGACACCGTCTGCAGAGTAGGCGCCCCCTTCGAGGACCCACTTGTGGGACCAGATGTCGTTGGCGTTCCCGGTCTCCTCCGCCCCTTCACCGGCGTGGATCACGATGAACGCGTCGACGAACCCGTCGCCGTCGTTGTCGTACGGGCCGTAGTTGATCGCTGCGTTCGCGGCGACGGCGGCGTCCTTTGCCATGGTCCTGCCGTTCGGGGAGGCGCCACCGACGCCGGAGTCGCCGTGGGCGTACTCGGTCAGCTTCCGCGGGAGGGTGTAGGGCCCGACGACCTCGCCGACGATGTCCACCTGGCCATTGGAGACCTCGGCAAAGTACTCACGAAGGCTGCCGTTCGGAAGCACCCCCGTGGAGAAGAAGAGGTCCTTAAAGTGCTGGACGGACTCGCCGAACTTCTTGTCGGGGAACTCGGCGAGCACGACGATCGCCCGGATTGTCCCGGTGATCGGGGCGCGGTCGGCTGCCGCCCGTCGGACGGGCTCGGCCGACGTCCCGAGGGGGAAGAGGTCGCCGGGGTAGATCAGCCCATCGTCCTTGCCCGGGGGCGAATAGTCCCGGACGGCGAGGACTCGACCGAGCGGTCCCTTCGTCTTGGAGCGCAGCTGGGCGAGGTCCGCCTTCATCTTGTCGGCGAGTTTCGGGCTCGGGGGCACCATCTCCGGTCGTTCGGCGGTTCTCCTGGTCCATACCGGCCGGTCTGCCAGGACGGCATTGCGGCCACGTTTCTCGTTTCCGACCCCTGTGTCGGTCATCAAACCATCTCCTCGTACTCGGTCTCCCAGTCGGTCTCGCTCCCCGTTCGCGATCGATCTGTCTGAGGTCTACCAGGGACGGGTGCCGCCGGCATCCATGTCGGCGGAGTTTTTCTCCTCCACCCTTCCCTCTCGAGTGTCCTTCTGAAAGATTCACGAGGATCTCTAGGGACTCATTGAAACTATCGCGGACTTCCCAGGATATTGACGGATCCGGTATGCAATATAATTGCAAGTGTATAAAAACGTGGTGCCCTCCTGCGGTTCGGCGGGCTCACCCGTTGGAGTCTGGGCGAGCGGTTCCAGGATCTGTTCCATGCCCCATCCGGCCTGAACCCTTATCCGGGCCGACCGACAACGGATCAGGAGTGACCACGCTGATGCCCCCGCGGCCATTCCTGAAGTGGGCCGGCGGTAAGACCCAGCTCCTGCCGGCCCTCCTCGCCCGCCTCCCGCCGGGACTCGGGGATGGGTCGATTCACCGCTACGTGGAGCCGTTCGTGGGGGGCGGGGCGCTCTTCTTCGACCTTGCTACCCGGTTCCCGTCCCTCGACTGCCGGCTCTTCGATGCGAATCCCGGGGTGGCCCTCGTCTACCGGGTGGTCCGGGGGCAGGTCGAGGACCTGATCGCCCGGCTCGAGGTGATGGACGCGGCCTACCGCGCGGAGGACGAGGCGGGGCGAAAAGACTACTACTACGCGGTGCGCGAGCGGTTCAACGCGGGTGGGCTCGACCTCGTGGAGCAGGCAGCCGACCTCCTCTTCCTGAACCGGACCGGGTTCAACGGGCTCTACCGGACGAACGGATCGGGGGGTTTCAACGTGCCGCACGGCCGGTACCGGAATCCGCAGATCTCCCGGCCGGACCTGCTCCGGGCAGCGTCGCGAGCCCTCGCCAGCGCCGAGATCGAGGTCGATGACTTCTCGGCTGCCGGCACTGTGGTGGACGACCGGACGTTCATCTACCTGGACCCCCCCTACCGGCCGCTCACGAAGACCGCCTCGTTCACGGCCTATTCGAGCCACCCGTTCGGGGACGAGGAGCAGCGGAGGCTCGCCGCCTTTGTCCGGGCGCTCGATGCACGGGGGGCCAGGATCATGCTCTCGAACTCGGACCCCAGGAACGCGGACCCCGGGGACGACTTCTTCGACGCGCTCTACGAGGGGTTCGTGATCGAGCGGGTCCCGGCCCGCCGGATGATCAACCGGGACGGCGCGGGGAGAGGGACGATCAATGAGCTGGTCATTCGGAACTATGGCGAGGCCTGATGCAGCCGTTCGACCGGCGGATCGCAGCGCTCGAGGAGGAACTCCAGGCCCTGCGGGACTATCCGCCTCGACAGCTCGCCGAGATCATCGCCGAGATCGGCTTTGCGTGCGACTGCTGCGGGCGGTGCTGCACCCGCGAGTACAACGACCACGTCTTTGTGCTGGAGGACGACGTCGACCGGCTCCGGACGGTCGCGCCCGAGCTCCTCTGGCCCGCCCCTGACCCCGAACTCTGCGACCAGCACGGGCGGTGCTATGTCTCGGGGTACGCGCTCGCGACGACACCGGCGGGGGACTGCGTCCTCCTGGACAAAGACCGCCGCTGCCGCCGGTATACCGACCGGCCGACGATCTGCCGGGTCTATCCCCACATGCTCCACCGCGAGCCCGGGGCGGACGGGCGGGTCGACTGGCGTCAGCTCTCGGGGCTCGGCGAGCACGGCGAGTACCACCAGGAGATCCCGAACGACGAGGCGGGCCGGCTGGCGGACGAGACGATCGCGTACGAGACGGCGTTCCTGGAGCAGACGCTCGGGTTCTACCGGGCGGCGGCGGCGCTCTTCGCGGCGGAGGGACTCCGCCACGTCCAGAAGCGGCGCGACGACCTCCTGCGGGCCCACGCCCGCGGGGCGCCGCTCGAGGTGCTGGTCTTCCACCGTGGCGGGTTCGAGCCGGCATGGGTTGACGGGGAGCAGGGGTGACGGAGGGAGCGGGAGACGCTGTTCGGTGGGCATTCGCCCGCTCCGGTGCAGGAACCCGCCCTCACCCGCCGGTGACGCCTGCCCGGGCCGTGTGCCCGCCGGCAGGTGTTCCAACGAACCCACCGGCAACCGGTCGAGAGACGAGTCACAGTCCCGGCGGACCGATCCGTTTATCGTTCCCGACACACGGTGTTCATGGCATGCAGTCCAGGCGAATGGCCTTCATGGGCTTCGTGATCGCCCTCTCGAGCTTCATGCTCGGTGCCGGGGCCGTCGAAATGTGGCGGGCTCCGGATGGGTGGACCCTCCCTCTCGTGGCCCCCGTGGTCATCGCGCTCATCCTGCTCGCCAGCGCGCTGGCATATCTCAGCTCCCGGCTCGAACGCTGAGCCGGGCGTCACCGCCGCCGCAGGGCGCCTGGGTGACGACGACGAGACGGGCCGATGAAATCGGTGCCCTGGCGCTCGTTATGGCCGCCCATCGAACCGAGCCCGTGCAGGTCGCAGGAGTGACAGCACACCGCTCGCCGAACGTCTGCTGAACCCCCGTTGGAAGACCTGCTGTAACTCCAGATGTGACCAGATACTGGTCTGATCCTGCTTTAAAACACGATATGTTGAGATCGGTGCACGTTGTTTCAGCAGGTCGGAAAAGAGAGAGAGGGAGGAGGTCAGGCCCGACCCGACTCGGGAGAGACTGTGTGGTCGGGCGTGCTGTAACTCGATTTCGCAATCTCCTCTATCGTTCCGCTATTCCAGGATTTCCCCGCAATTTCATCGCCTTCTGCTCGTACAGCAGGGGTTTCAGCAGCCTGGCAGCATCCCCCCGTGCTGGAATCGTCATCCGGCTCCCCCCCCGGATCCTGGGGTGCAAGCCAGACCTGCCCATGGATGCGCGACCTCCGGAACAGCTCCAGGTCGAACGAGAAGACCAGTGTTCGCCGCCGTACATCGTGCCCCTCGGAGTCCACGTCTGAGATCGTGACGTCGGCCAGGCCCAGGGCCGGCGACTTGTCGAGCAGCCCGGGAT
>CAYLUL010000083.1:2490-7833 GCA_964386835.1 uncultured Methanospirillum sp. | reverse complement strand
CCATGCCCGTCGCCGTGATCCCGTTCCGGCCGGTCAACCCGAAGACCCGGCTCTCTGGACTCCTCTCCCTTGACGAGCGCGAAACGTTCGCCCATGCGATGCTCGCCGACGTGGTCGGCGCAGTTCGCTCCGCCGGGCTCGAACCCCTCGTCCTCGCCACCACCGAGTACGACTGCCCCGGCGTCGGCGTCCGGGTCGCTGCCTGCGGCCTCTCCGACGCGCTCAACGAGCTCCTCCCCACCCTGGACGAGCCCGTCCTGGTAATCATGGCCGACCTCCCCCTCGTGAACACCGCGGCGATCCGCCGGCTCACCGAGACCGACGCCGACGTCGCGATCGCCCCCGGGCGGGGCGGCGGCACGAACGCGCTCTATATCCGGGACCCCGCCCGCTTCCACGTCGACTACTACCAGTGCTCGGTCGCCAAGCACCTCGGGATCGCCCGCGACGCCGGCCTCACCACCGAGCTCATCGACTCCTTCCGCCTCTACCTGGACCTCGACGAGGAGGAGGACCTCGTCGACCTGGTGATCCACGGCACCGGTCAGGCCCGCGCCTGCCTCGAGCCCCTCGGCGTCGAGCTCGCCGTCACCCGGGGCCGGGTCGGCATCGCCCGGCGGGCGCCCGCCGCCGACGACGGAACCACGCTCCGGCAGGACGGCACCACCGGCATCGCCGGCCGCTGACCGCGGCGGACCCCCAGGAGAAAGCGAATGCAGGACGATGTGATCCGGGTCGAAGGGCTCACGCACCGGTTCGACGACCTGGTCGCCGTCGACCAGGTCTCGTTCCAGGTCCGCCCGGGCGAGGTCTTTTCCTTTCTCGGCCCGAACGGCGCCGGCAAGTCCACCGTCATCAACGTCCTCACCACCCTGCTCCCGCTCCAGGAGGGCGAGGTCGTCGTCGCCGGGCGCGACCTCCGCGCCGAACCCGACCGGGTCCGCGAGGCGATCGGGATCGTCTTCCAGGAGGTCACCCTCGACCGGGACATGACCGTCGCCGAGACCCTCCTCTTCCACGGAAGGCTCTACGGCCTCCCCCGCGGCGAGCTCAGGGAGCGGACCGACGAGCTCGTCCAGCTCGTCGAGCTCGAGACCAAGCGGGACGTCCTCGTCAAGCACCTCTCCGGCGGCATGAAGCGCCGCCTCGAGATCGCGCGGGGCCTGATGACCCGCCCCACCGTCCTCTTCCTCGACGAGCCGACGATCGGCCTCGACCCCCAGACCCGCGCCCGGATGTGGGACTACCTCCGGGGCGTCAACCAGGACGGCACCACCATCTTTCTCACCACCCACTACATGGACGAGGCCGACCAGCTCTCCGACCGGATCGCGATCATCGACCGGGGCCGGATCATCGCCGAGGACACGCCCCTCGCCCTCAAGAACGCGCTCGGCCGGGACCTCGTCTACCTCGAGACCGCTGACAACGGCCGGGCCCGCGCCGTCCTCGAGGCCGATCCGGCCGTGATCGGCATCCACGAGAAGGGGCCGGCCGGGCTCCTCGTCACCGTCTCCGAGGATGGCACGAGGATCGTCCCTCGCCTCCTCGAGTCCCTCCACGACGGCGGCATCACGCTCGACGGGCTCAACATCAAGAAGCCCTCGATGGACGACGTCTTCATGCACCACACTGGGCGCGCCCTCCGCGACGAGGGTGCCGAGAGCTTCGCCGCCGCCGTGACGGGCCGGAGGCGATAGCGATGGACCGGCGCTTCCTCACCATCTACTGGCGGGACATGCTCCGCTACGTCCGGTTCCGCACCCTCCTCCTCTCCTCGCTCGTCCAGCCCGCGCTCTGGCTCGCCTTCTTCGGGATCGCGATGTCGAGCAGCTTCGACGCCGTCGCCGCGCAGGTGCCCGCCGTCCCCGGCATCCCCCAGGTCGGTTACCTCACCTTCATGTGCGCCGGCGTCATCTCGATGACCACCCTCTTCACCAGCCTCTTCGGCGGCATGAGCCTCCTCTTCGACAAGAACTGGGGCCTCCTCCGCGAGGTGATGGCCGCGCCCATGCCCCGGTCCAACATCGTCCTCGGCATGGGCCTCTCCGGGATCACCAAGTCCTGCATCCAGGCCGGGATCATCCTCGGCTTCGGCCTCCTCCTCGGCGTCCAGTTCTTTGCCGGCTACTCCCCGCTCCAGGTGGTGATCGCGGTCGCCGGCATCTTCGCCTTCGTCTCGGTCTTCGCGCTCGGGTTCGTCTTCCTCTCGTCCGCGATCGCGATCTCCATGGAGTCGCCCGAGGGGATGCAGGGGATCATGACCCTGCTCACCATGCCGATCTTCTTCGCCTCGAACGCACTCTACCCGGTCGAGGCCTTTCCAGAAGTGCTCCGGGTCATCTCGATGGCGAACCCGCTCTCCCACATGGTGATCGGCATCCGGTACTTCGCGATCGGCCCCGAGTTCAGCGCGATCGGCCGGACCTTCACCTGCTCGACCACCGACCTCCTCGTCTCGTTCGGGGCCCTCTTCCTCTTTGCCGCCGTCACCTTCCTCTTCGCCCTCTACCGGGTCCGTGTTGCGCGGGTCACCTAGGCGAGCCGGTCGAGCGCCTCGCCGATCGCCGCCGCCCGCCGCTCGATCACCCGGACGCTCTTCGCCTGCTCGTTCATCCCGCAGTGGGCGAGATCGTTCCGCAGGTCGCCGATCGCCTGCCACACGGCGGTCACCCCTTCCGCGTCCGGAAGGGCCTCGAACCGGTCCGAGAGCACGGTCGGCTCGAACACCTTCTTCTGGCGGGCGAGCATCGCCCCCGTCACCGTCCGCGACACGATCTCGCGCACGTCCCGCTCCAGCCACCGCTCCGCCGGGCACCCGAGCCGGAGCAGCATCAGGTTGATCATCCACTCCCGGGCGAGTTCCACCGCCTGGTTCATCAGCCCGTGGTCCAGCTGGTACCGGACCAGGGCCCGCTGCCGGGCAAGCATCGCCACATCGAGCGCCGGCTCGTCCGAGGCAAAGCGCGCCACCTGGTCCAGGCGGTCCAGGAGCGGGCGGAGCGCCGGGAGGTCGGCGGCGAGCTCCTCCTCCACCTCCCCGATCCGCTCGTGGAGGAGATGCGCCGCAAGGAACGCCTCCGTCGGGCGCGAAAGCCGCACCGCCGACGTGAACCGGCCCAGGTTGGTGGCGAACGGCTTGAGCCGGCGGGGCGGCGGGTCACGCCCCTCCCGGTGCGCCCGGTCCTGCACCCCGGCAAAGAGCCGGGCGAGGTCCGCCCCGTCCATGTGCCCCAGGAACGCCTGGACCGCGTTCACCCAGTCGAGCACCTCCACGAACGGGGTCAGGTCGTGGACCGGCAGTTCGGTCACCGTCCGCTCTGGCCGGTGGCCGTAGTAGACCCGCTCGATCGTCGCTCCCCGGAGTTCACGGACGTATGCCAGGGCGAGAAAGACCACGAACGGCAGGGGACCGGGGGCGTAGGTCAGGTCCACGACCAGCGCGTCCTCCTCCCCCACCACCGCGCAGATCCGCTCGAAGGCGTCCCAGAGCCCCGCCGTGGACCGGCAGTCCGGGAGCGGCACCACCGTCCCGTCCCCGGGACCCGGGTCGTCCGGGGAGAAGACTACCATCTCGTCCGGCTCCAGGAGCACCACGAGTGCCCCTGCAACCGTCAGGGCGCTGCACGACCGCTCGTCGCAGACCCAGACCGTCTCCTCCGGCTCCCCCGGCGGCGGCGTGAAGGTGAGGAGCCGCCTCATCGATCCGCACACGGAATGCAGAGCCGCCGGCCCTTGACCACCCGGACGCGGTGCGCTGAGACCGACTCCCCGCAGGCCTCGCAGGTCTCCGAGGCGTGGATCGTCGCCTCGGACGGCATCGGCGCCGTCGCCGGCTGGACCGAGAAGAGCTCGTCCGCCGGCATCGCCAGGATCGCCGCGCAGACCGCCCGGAGCCGCCGGTCGTACTCCGCCCGCTCCGCCTCGTCTGCTGTTCCCGCATGGACCCGCTGGCGCAGGTCGCCGAACCCCGGGTCGATCCGGGAGGTCGAGAACCCGGGGCGCGACACCACCCGGACCCCCCGCCCGGTTGTCCGGTCAAAGAAGGTATAGACGTGCTTGCCGTGGTCAAGAAAGACCAGGTTCCCCTTGCCGAACGTGCATCCCGAACGGACCTGCAGCCCGTCCACCCCGCAGGCGTCGTTCTCCACGACCGCGACGACCTCCTCGTCACCCGAGGGGCCGGCGCCGAGCGCCGCGAGCCCCGCCTCCGCGGCGCGGAACCCGAGCGCCAGGCCCGGGCAGCGGTGCCCGTGGAAGGAGACCGCGTCCTCGAACGTCCGTTGTGGACTCATCAACCAGGGTTGGGCGCCCCAAACGAAAAAAGGTGAGCGGTCAGAGCGTTGCCTGCCCGCTCCCCGGCCCGGGGGCGATCCCCTGCAGGACCCGGCCGACCCCGTAGATGACCGCGTAGAGGCCGAGCGCCCAGACCAGGACCACCGTCCCCGCGACCGGCTGGGTGATGATGTACAGGGCGACGATCACCCCGATCACCCCTGAGAGCACCATCACCCACCAGAAGGGGACCGGGCGGAGGGCAACCCCGGCGATCGCCTGGATGATCGACGAGACGAGCATCCAGATCCCGATCAGCAGGGTGATCGTCAGCGCGAACCCGACCGGGTTCCAGAGCGCCAGTCCGGCGAGGATGAGAGCGATCACCGCGCCGGCCACCAGGATCAGGCGCAGCTCTTTCCACTCATCCCCGAGCGTGAACCCCCCGGCGAGCAGAATGAGCGCGTCGATGATCACGAACGCAGCAAAGGCGATCACGAGCGATGCCACGATCGTGCCGGGCATGACGAAGGCGAAAAGGCCAAAGAGGATGGCGACGATGCCGCCGAGGACGGCGAGCCAGCGGTTGGAGGAAGGTGACGGGACCATGAATTGAGACAGCTCCTGGTTCTGGTAGAGATGACGGGGAGACGGGAGAAAAATATTGTCTATTGTCCCGGCGCCCCCATATGGGCCGGCACGGTTCGAATGACTTAAGTCTCTCGAAGAATATTCCCCGACGAGGAATCGCGTGCCCACCGTGCTCTACTACGACCCCGACCCTGTCCGCCGGGACCAGGCGCGGCACCTGGACGACGGCACGCCCGGCGGCCTCCGGGTGCGCGCGGCGGGCACGTTCGAGGAGGCGGCACGGTTCCTCTCGGGGGAGGCGATCGATGCCGTCGTGACGGACCCTCCGGGCGGGGACGCCTTCACCCTCCTCTCGCTCACCCGGGAGCTCGCCGGCCCCGTCCCGTTCGTCCTCTTCATGGCCCCGGGCCGGGAGAAGACCGCGCTCGAGGCGTGCAACAGCGGCGCGTCGTGGTACTTCGAGCGGCCGGCGGACGA
>CAYLUL010000083.1:0-2480 GCA_964386835.1 uncultured Methanospirillum sp. | reverse complement strand
GCAGGCGCTTTCTGACGCGATCAACCACGCCCTCTCCCTCCGGCCAGATGAGAGCAGCAGCATGCCGCGTGACCGGTACCTCGAGTTTCTCTCCGTGACAGCACTCGACTTCGCCGCGATGGACGATGAGGAAGAGATCTTCGCCTACGTCGCCGAGCGCGTGCTCGAGCTCGTCCCCCGCTCGTTCGTCGGTGTCACCTCGTTTGACCCGGCGACGCGCCTCTTCACGGTCCGCGCGTTCGCCGCTCCCCCCGATACGATCGAGGTCTTCCGCGACGTCTTCGGCCAGAGCCCGGTCGGGTGGCAGGTCTCGATCGACGCCTACCCCTCGTCCGTGACGGCGCTCCACTCCCAGGCGATGATCGAAGCGCCGCCGGACTTCGCCATGCTCACCTACCAGGTGCTCCCCGAGGAGGACTGTCGCCGGATTGACGCCCGCCTCGGGCCCGGCAGGGCCTTCTGCCTCGGGTTCGAGTGCCGGCGGGGCTGCGTCGGGTCGGTGGTCATCCGCCTCCTCCCCGGGGGCGAGTTTCCCAACCCCGAACTGGTCGAGGCGATCGTCCACCAGGCGTCGACGGCCCTCTTCCGGAGCCGCATCCGAAGAGAGCTCGACGAGAGCGAGGCCCGGTACCGGGCCGTCGTCGAGGCGCAGCATGAGCTGATCTGCCGATTTACCCCCGACGGCACCCTCCTGGTCGCCAACGAGGCCTTCTGCCGGTTCTTCGGCTGCGACCCAGGGACCGTCATCGGCACCCGGTTCGTCCCGGAGCTCCCGAATGGTGAGGAGGCCGCGATCGGCGCCTTCCTCGCCGCCCTTACACCCAGGGTGCCCGACGGGACGTTCGAGCACCGCGTGGTCCGTCACGACGGAGAGGTCCGCTGGCTCCAGTGGGAGGACCGGGCCTTCTTCGACGAAGACGAAAGGGTGGTCGAGTTTCAGTCCGTTGGTCGCGACGTCACCGATCGGCGGACAGCGGAGGAGGCCCTCGCCTCGCTCGCGGCCGAACTCGAGCGGCGGGTCGAGGCGTCCACCGCGGAGCTCCGTGCGGCGAACCACGACCTTGAGCAATTCTCGCACCAGGTCTCGCACGACCTCCGGGCGCCGCTGCGGGCGATCGACGGGCATCTCGGCATCCTGATGGCCCGGTACGGGTCGGACCTCCCGGCAGATGCAGCGGTCTTCATCGGCCGGGCGCGTGGAGGGGTCCTGCGGGCCGACCGGTTCCTCGACGGCCTCCTCTCGCTCTCGCGGCTCTCGCACCGCACCCTTCGGACCGAGGTGATCGACACCGGCGCCCTGGTCAGGGACGTCGTCGCAGACCTCGTCAACAGCGACAGCGGCCGAACGATCGAGGTCGCCGTCGGCCCCCTCCCCCCCTGCCGGGCGGACCCCGAGCTCCTCCGGCACGTCTTCGAGAACCTGGTCGCGAACGCGCTCAAGTTCACGCGGGGTCGGGACCCGGCACGGATAGAGGTCAGTGCCGCTGTGGAGCGCGGGGAGACGGCCTTCTCCGTCGCCGACAACGGCATCGGTTTTCCGCCCGCGGAGGCAGGACGCATCTTCGACGACTTCGTCCGGCTCCATGGGGACCGCGACTTCGAGGGTTCGGGGATTGGTCTCGCCCTCGTCCGCCGGGTCGTCGAGCGTCACGGCGGACGCTGCTGGGCGGAGGGGGATGTCGACCAGGGCGCGACGTTCTCCTTCACCCTCGAACCGTGAGGCAACGGGGAGCGTCACCACCCCGTCACCGGTGATGGGGCCGAGGGTTTTTCGACCGCTGTGCCGACCCGGGCGAAACAGGGAGTACGACACCGTCTTTCGGAATGCTTAAGGTAGGCGTTCGCCGACGACAGATGAACGATCATGCAGCGCGAGGAGAACCGGAGCCAGGTGAAAAAGGAACTGATCGTCTTTCTGGTCCTCACCTTCGGCGCCACGTTCCTTCTCGAACTCGTCGGTATCGGGATCGACGGGTCCGGTATCCTGACGAACAAGATCCTGCTCGTCCCGATGTATATTCCGGCGATCAGCGCGATCCTCTGCATGGTGGCGTTCAGATCCGCGGCGCTGACGAGAGAGGCGGGGATCTTCCTCGCATCCTTCCTCGTCGCTTCGGCAATCTCCCTCCTCGAGGGGCTGTACCGGCCGCTGCTCGGGACAATCGGGCCCCTGCCCGTCCTGACCGTGGTCGTCTCGGTCACCGCGTTCCTGCTCGCGGTCGGCCAGAACCTGAAGAGACCCTGGCGGGACCGCCTGACCCACGCGCGCCTGTCCGTCGGCATGAACTACCGGTATTACCTCTTCCTCCCGGTCGCCTTCTCCGTGCTGTTCGTCCTCGGGCTGCTCCTCAGTCATGCGGCCGGCCTGAGCGTGCCAACCCAGGGGTTCGACCCCGGGGCCTTCGCCATGTTCATCGGGATCTACCTGGCGACCTTCGTCGTCACCTGGCCGAAGTACTTTGGCGAGGAGTATGGCTGGC
>CAYLUL010000082.1:7638-7845 GCA_964386835.1 uncultured Methanospirillum sp. | reverse complement strand
TACCTGCTGATGCTGCACCAGATCATCGTTTCAGATGAGAGATCGTGACCAGCCGGAGTTCCTCCCCATGAGCCACTGGGAGATCGACCGCCTCGGCATCAACGAGATCGACATCCTGCTGGTCTCGGGCGATGCCTATGTCGACCACCCGTCGTTCGGCGCCGCGGTGATCGGACGCGTCCTCTGGGATGCCGGGTTCACCGTCGG
>CAYLUL010000082.1:5198-7628 GCA_964386835.1 uncultured Methanospirillum sp. | reverse complement strand
CCCAGCCCGGCGCGGGGACCGACGATCTGCTCCGGCTCGGCCGGCCCAGGCTCTTCGTCTCGATCTCGTCGGGCGCTGTCGACTCGATGGTGAACCACTACACCCCGAACCTGAAGCGCCGTTCTCGTGATGCCTACTCGCCCGGTGGTGTTCCAGGACGGCCTGACCGGGCGGTGCTCGTCTATGCCGATCGAGTCCATGCCCTCTTTCCCGGAACACCGATCGTCCTCGGGGGAATCGAGGCCTCGCTTCGCCGGTTCGCCCACTATGACTTCTGGTCCGACACGATACGCGGCTCCATCCTCGCCGATGCGCCGGCGGACCTTGTCGTCTATGGCCCGGGCGAACGGCAGGTCGTCGAGATCGCCCAGCGGCTCGACGCCGGGGAGGATGCACGGAACCTTCGCGACATCCGGGGGACGGTGTGGCGGTGTCCCCCCAAAGTCTGGAGGGAAAGAGAGCACGAGGGTGTGGTTATACTCCCTTCGCTCGATGAGGTGCGGGCGGACCGACGACGTTTCTCCCGGGCTCACGCCGCGATCGCTGCCGGGATGGATCCCTGCACGGCCCACCCGATCGCACAACCCCATCCCAAGCGAGTGGTCGTCCAGAATCCGCCCCCGCACCCGTTCATGTCCGCTGAGCTCGACCGCATCTACGAACTGCCGTATTCCCGCCGCCAGCACCCTTCGTATACCGCCCCCGTTCCCGCCCTCGAGCCTGTCCAGTTCTCGATTACAACCCACCGGGGATGTTTCGGCGATTGCTCGTTCTGTGCCATCTCGTGCCACCAGGGCCGGATCGTCCAGTCACGGACCGTGGAATCGATCGTCCGCGAGGCCGAACGCATGGTGCGGATGCGCGACTTTCACGGGGTGATCCAGGACGTCGGGGGCCCGAGCGCCAACATGTTTGGCCTCTCCTGTTCTCGCTGGTCGACCGTCGGCGCCTGCCCGGATCGCCGCTGTGGGCCGGACTGCCCATCGCTCCAGACGAGCCATGCGCCCCAGCTCGACCTCCTCTCGCGCCTCCGCGCGATCCCCGGGGTGAAACGGGTCTTTATCGGCTCGGGTATCCGGCACGACCTAGCACTTGCCGCCGAACCCACATACCTCGAAACGATCAGCCAGTACCACGTCTCCGGCCACCTCAAGGTGGCGCCCGAGCATATCGTCGATGCCGTTACGGCCCGGATGCACAAGCCGCCACTGGCGGTCTTTGAAGCGTTCCGGGAACGGTTCGAGGGGATCCAGTCCCAGAGAAGTCCTCGCCAGTACCTGGTTCCCTACCTGATGTCGGGCTACCCGGGGTGCTCGGTCCAGGACATGATCACGCTCGCCGAGTACCTGCGGGACCACGGACTCTACACCGAGCAGGTCCAGGACTTTACCCCCACACCGATGACGCTCGCCACCGCCATCTATGCAAGCGGAGTGGATCCGTACACGGACGAACACGTCCACGTTCCGAAGGGCCGGGAAAAGCAGGTGCAGCGAGCCCTCCTCCACTACAGGGACGAGCAGCAGCGTCCCCTGGTCGAAGAGGGGCTCAGGAGTGCCGGGCGGACCGACCTCATCGGGTCGGCCTGGACGTGCTTGATCCCACGGACCGTTACTGGTCCTGGAACGGGATCTCGATCATCACGAGGTCATCCGGAACCAGGACCTCGCCGGAAAAAACGGCTGTCGCGTCCCTGAGATGGCCAGCGGCCGACGTGTACCGCGATGACAGGTGGACAAGAGCAAGGCGGCGGGCACCGATACGAGTCGCTGCCTCACCGGCCTCACCGGCGGTCGCGTGGTGAACCTCTGCGGCCCGCTCCCGGTCCGCGTCGTCGTAGGTCGCGTCATGGATCAGGAGGTCGACTCCTTCCGGCACCCCGGCCCGGAGGAGGTCGACGAACCGGGTATCGCCCGTGTAGGCGATCGACCGACCAGGCCTGCCCGGGCCGAGCACCTGCTCCGGGCGGACCTCGCGTGTCTCGCCGTCGACACTGACCGTGACCGTTTCGCCGCGCTGCAGGCGCCCGAAGAGGGGGCCAGGCCGGACACCCAGGCTGATCGCCTCCTCGCGATCGAACCGTCCAGGCCTCCCGTCCTCCACGAGCACGAACCCAACAGACTGCATCCCGTGACGGGTCGTGAAGGCCTGTACGCGATAGCCATCGTACGCGACCTCATCTCCAGGCCGGAGCACCCGGCCGATCACCGCGAACTTCATCGTCGCGGTCGAGAGGTGCTCGATCACGTGCACGATCTCGTCAACACCCTCGGGCCCATAGAGATAGAGCGGCTCGTCCCGCCCGTTGAAGGCCATCGTCTGAACGAGGCCCAGAAGGCCGAGGAAGTGGTCCGCGTGCCAGTGCGTGATGAAGACTGCGTCCACGCCGAAACCGGTATCCGGCTTCCGGAGACGCACTTGACCGGCGTT
>CAYLUL010000082.1:0-5188 GCA_964386835.1 uncultured Methanospirillum sp. | reverse complement strand
CACGCCGAAACCGGTCTGCGCGCGCATCATCTGCTGCTGGGCCCCTTCGCCGCAATCGAAGATGAGCGTGTTCGAGCCCCGCCGTATGACGAAGCATGCGGGGTTTCGGTGCACGGTGGGAAGCGCACCGGCAGTCCCGAGGAAGTAGACCTGGAGGGTCTCGCCGGCCATCAGTTCCACCCCCGGATGACACCGAGGGAGCGACGCCCCTCCTCGACCGAACGCCCCTCGACCACGGCGATCCCCTGGTAACCGGCGGCGATCCTCGGGCCCACGAGGTCGAACGGGATCGTCCCATCCCCCACGGCGAGATGTTCGTCCGAAACGCCGTGATTGTCATGCAGGTGGAGGTGATCGGCCCGGTCGATGTGGTCCACGAACGCCTGCACGACGCCGACCGTGTGCGCATGCCCCAGATCGAAGCAGCCCCCGATCCCCTCGACCCCCTCGATCATCCCCAGGAGCTCGCCCGGGTCCCGACAGAGGAACTCCCGGACTGAGATCATGTTCTCAAGGCAGGCGAGGACGCCATGGTCGGCGGCGCACTGACCAATCTCCTGGAGCGCCTGCTTCTGGGTCGCCCAAGCCCGTTCGGGATCGAGTTTTGCGAGCGGGGAGAGGTACCCCGGGTGAAAGGTCACCCGGTCGGTCCACTCAGACGCGGCGGCGATGCATGCCGTGATCTGCCGGACCGACTCTCGCAGGATCGGATAGTTGAGCGAGGCGCAGTTCAGGTCGCCGTAGGGTGCGTGGACAGTGACCTGGAGCCCCGTGGTCTCGACGAGGTGGCGGATCCGGTCAAGTCCCGCAGGGGTATCCAGGCGGTAGTCGCCCTCCGCCACGATCTCCCACCCATCGAACCCGGCCGCGTGCAGTTCGTAAACCCAGTCCGGTGGCGCCGTCACCTTTGCCGAGGACGAGAAATAGATCGGTCCTCTCATGCGGTCTCCCGGAGCTCACGGAGGAGAGACTGGACCTCCTGGCTGAACTGGTCGAGGCTGCCGTCGTTGGAGAGGGTCCGTTCAGCCCGGGAGAGAGCGGTACCGAGCCCCCAACCCAGTTCACGTTCATCCCTGCGATGCAGTCCCTCCGCGTCCGTGATGTCGTCGGTCCGTCCTCGCCCCGTAAGGCGTCCAAGGCGGGTCTCGAACGATGACTCAACCCCGACCAGGGTAAATCCAGGAACCGCTGCACGAAACTCGTCCACCTCGGCGTCAGACCGGATCCCGTCGATCAGGATGACCGGTGCCTCCTGGGCGCGCACGTCATCGAGCATCAACCTGGCGATCGCGCCGCGCCCGTACTGCTCGCGCAGTTCGCCCGATATCCTGCCAAGCACCTCGTCCTCGGGTGGAAGCCCGCACTGCTGGGCCACTCTCCGAATAACGTCTCCCATCACGAGCACCGGGATGCCGAGTCCGGCAGCGCACCTCGAGAGCTCACCCTTGCCGCTTCCCGGCAGCCCCACCACTCCAATCAGCCTCATACTCCTGTTCCCCATTCTCTCGTGTCCTGATCCGACACAGGCGTCCTGTCCTTGCGGCGACGGTGGCGAGCTCCTCGTTGCTCAGCGGCACCAGGTCACCGTGAACCCCCTGCTGCAGCACCAGCGGCACCCCGGCAGACTCGCGTGCGATCGATGCCACCTCATCCTCGAACCCCCGGAAGAGGGTGACGACCACCTCGAATTCGGGTAATCGTCCCTGGAGATAGGCCGTTCTGCAGAGAGCGAGCGACTCCTTCACCCGGTCAACGAGATCGATTCCGAAGAGGCTGGCGTACCGCTCCCAGCGGGCCTTGATATCGAGCGCGACGTGATCGACAAGCCCCTCATCGATCAGTCGTTCGAGTGCGTGGGGATAGACGCCATTCGTATGCACCCCGACGGCGAGTCCGAGGCGGTGACACTCCCGTGCGAGATGCACCAGGGCCTCCTCCTGCATCGTGGGCTCGCCTCCGGAGAAGACGACACCGGATACGACAAGAGCGCTCTCGGCGATCATCCCAACGATCTCCGCCTCGTCACGCATGTCGCTCCCCGAGAGCAGCGATGTGTTCTGACAGTAGAAGCACCGGACCGGGCAGCCCCTGAGAAAGACCGTGCAGACGGCCCGACCAGGCCAATCAACCGTGCTGATCGACACGAATCCCCCAAAGTTGACTGGCAGTCGTATCACCGTCCACCATTCAATGCGCAAGGAGTTTTATTCAATCTATTCGTCGGAGATCGGAAACCTGAAGTAGGGGCACCTCAGACGCGATCCGATGGCCTCCTTGCCCGGTCTCCTGGACCCGCCGTTCTATCATCCGGCATTCGAGGAGGCGTTTCGGTGGGTGATCGAAGAGTATCGACCGTCACCCCGGCGGCTCGCGATCTTTATCCCGTGCGCAGTGAGAAAGCCATACAGCTCTAGCCCGAGCCACCGTCTCTTTCACCGGCTCTTCGACGAGGTGCTCGAGCCCGAACACTACCAGGTGATCATCTTCGGGACCTGCGGGGTCGTGCCTGCCGAACTCGAACTCATGTACCCGTTCGCGCATTACCAGTACATGCTCGGGAACGTCCATGACCCCAGGATCCGCCGGGACTTCCTGGAGATCGAGACCTATCGGCTCACCCGGTTTCTTGAAAAGACCCGGGATCTATACGACCGGCGCGTCGCCTACTGCATTGGCCTCTTTCGAGAAGCCCTGGTCCAGGCGATCACCCGATCAGGGGTCGAGGTGGACCTCGTGCTCCCGTCTGACCCGGTGATACGCCGGGTGTACGATCCGGACTGTCCGTTCCCAGAGGGGAGTCTCTCCCGTGCAGAGTATCTCGAGGAACTCCGATCCGGCCTCCGGTACCAGGTCCAGTGACCCGCCCCTGGAGATGGGCACGCTCTGTGCCCCTGACGTGAGATCAGGCGACCCAGTCCGATTATTCGGAGTCGTTTCGGTCGCCCGCGTATTGCCGGGACCGATCGATGAACGAAGACCGGTCTCTGGTTGGAATCGGAGGGGTGTCCTGGTCGTGCCCACCTCGTTGGACGAGGACACCCCGGGGGTTCACAGCATTGCGAAAAGGGTGCCCCCGGACGGATACTCTCTTCTGTGCCGGTGCTCATCACCACACCATCACGCCCAATGATGTGGCGTGCTTCCCGGCGTCTCCTGTTCATTGACATGTCTTCCATTGATCAGGTTGTTCCAGATCCCTGCCGCAGGATCGTTAACCTGTTGGAAGGGGTCTCACGCCAATGAACTCCGAAGCCTTTTCGATTGGTTCGATGATGACATCGTCCAATCGTTGTGATCTTCGGCTCCTCAATCCATCCAGAGGGGCAATCCCTGCTACGCACGCATGATATTTATATTTTATTATGCATAAATGTCGATCACGGCGGGCAGTGATACGCCGGTGCACCATCAATTCATAAGCCTTTTTTGTCGGCAGCACCAAAATTGGCAATCATGCAGCGAAATCTTCTCGGATTGCTGGTCCTGCTCCTGGCAGGGTGCGTCCTCCTCGCGGGTTGTACAGGATCGACACCAGCGACGAATGGGACGAACCAGACTGGATTGAAGTCGAAATACATCATCGGACTCGATGGGGCTTATCCGCCGTACTCGTATTCCGAGAAGGACGGCAGCTTCGCCGGCTTCGATGTTGATTCCGCCCGGTGGATCGCGAATAAGAGCGGCTTCGAGGTTGAGTTCCAGGCCGTTGCCTGGGATGGCATCATCCCGGCGCTTCTCGCGAAGAAGATAGACATGGTCTACAGCGGTATGACGATCACACCCGAGCGCGCCGCCCAGGTGGCGTTCAGCAAGCCGTACCTGAAGATCAACCAGTCTGTTGCCATCCGCACCGACTCGACGATCACGATGGATGACATCATGGCCGGTAAGGTTGTGATTGGCTCCCAGCGAGGCACCACCGGTGAGATGTGGGTGCAGAAAGAACTGATCGAGAAGGGCAAGATGCCGGCGACGAACCTGAAGTCGTTCGACAACTTCCCGCTCGCGATCACGGCCCTGACCAACAAGCAGGTCGACGCCACGGTCTACGACAAGCCCCCGACGGTCGACATCATCCGGGACAAGGACGTGAAGATCATCTCGGAGATCGACACCAACGAGCAGTACGGGATCGCGATCCGGAAGGAGGATACCCAGCTCCTGGAGACGATGAACAAGGGCCTGGATATGCTGATGAAGGATCCCTACTGGAACGAGCTCAAGACAAAGTACAAACTTGAGTCGGTCTGAACCGGCCCACGCCATCAAATACTACCGAACCCAATATCTACCAGTAGTGAAAGGGGGCGGCATGGAGCCACCCCTGCTCCATTCACTTTGGCCGGAGCCCCGGCCCGCACCAGGGACTTGACATGGACCTCTCTGCCATCCTCATCGACTGGCTCCCATTCCTTGCCACTGGAATTTTCGCAACACTCGGACTGGTGCTCTCCGCCCTGGGAGTTGGCTTCATCATCGGCCTTCCAGCGGCAGTCGGGCAGGTCTACGGCTCCCGGCCAGTCGCATTCCTGATCAACATCTATATATGGTTCTTCCGGGGCCTCCCGCTCCTGGTGCTCCTCTTTCTCTTCTACTTCGGCATCTTCCCGGTGCTCGGCCTGGGAGATGTCTCCCCCTTCATCGTGGGCGCTTTCGTCCTGGGACTCCACGGAGGTGCGTATCAGGCGGAGATCTTCCGAGGAGCGATCCTCTCGATCGGGGAGGGACAGATGACCGCAGCCCGCTCGCTTGGTATGAGCCGCACCCAGGCGATCCGCCACGTCATCCTCCCCCAGGCATTGCTGGTCGCCCTGCCAGGCTGGTCAAATGAGTACCCGACGGTATTGACGGACACGTCCGTCTGTTACGCGATCGGGGTGACGGAACTCCTGACCCGTGCCTCGGTGATCGTCTCAACCGAGTACATCGCGATGCCGATTTACCTCGCGTGCGCCGGGATCTATCTTGTCCTGAACTATGTTGGAATGAAAGGCCTCCACCTGCTCGAGCGGCGGGTTTCTGTGCCCGGGTTCGAGTCCGGGAGCGATTAGCTATGACGACCGACGATATCATACTCCGGGTCGAAGGGCTTGAGAAGTCCTTTGGCACCACCGAGGTCCTGAAGGGCGTCTCGTTCACGGTCCGAAAGGGTGAGACCAAGGTCTTCATCGGCCCCTCAGGAACAGGC
>CAYLUL010000081.1:3389-7948 GCA_964386835.1 uncultured Methanospirillum sp. | reverse complement strand
TGCGGGGCCGGGTTCGATTCCGACATGCCGGCGCCTGCCGCATCGACCTCGAATGGGGCGCTCGATACGGCCGTTTCCGCCATGAACACGGTCGAGCGGGCTGTCTCGGCGGCCCAGGCGGCGACGAACCTTGCCGGGCAGGTCTCGCGTTTCGAGATTGGTCCGCCGGCGGAGTGGAAGGTGGTGGTCGGGGATACGATACCGGTGCTCGGCGAAGCCGTTGCGGGTCGTGCCGTCGACATCGTGACGGAAGGGGTCCAGGAGGCAGTCACATCAGGGGTGCAGCAGGCCATCCAGGGGGTTACCGGTCCGGCCGGCGGCACCCCGGCTTCGGAAGGCCCACGGTGCCCCGTCTGCGGGAAAGTGACAGTCCCCGGGAAACGGTTCTGCGGAACCTGCGGTGCGCCCCTCTCCCCTGCACCCTCCGTTGGTGCGAACCCGGCGGTCTGCCCCTCGTGCGGCGACCCGATCGGGCCGAACGAGAAGTTCTGCGGGGTCTGCGGGGCCCCGACCAGGTAGGGCGACCCACATCCCCTTGTCGGGGGCTAGTAGAACTCCATGTCCGCCTCGCCCGTGACCTCGACGGTCACGGTCGCCCGGGTCGAGGTCCCCCCCACGGATGCGACCACCTCGAGGATGACGGCTGAGGACGGGGGTTCACTATCTGAAGAGACGGTCGTCATGAGGGGGCTTGCCCCGGCGGGCGGGCTGACCAGGACCCCGGATGACAGCGGGGCGGTGACCGTGATCGACGCCCCGGGGGCCGGGTGGGGTGCACCGTCCCCGGTCCGCTTCCAGACGCTCACCGTGAGCGGGGCCAGCTGGTCGGGGCCAATAACGAGCCGGTCGCTGCTCAGCTGAAGGATGTAGCTGACCTTCTCCTCCGGGTCCTCACTCTTTTTTTCCTCCTTCTTGTCCCTCCTCTCTCCGGTTTTCCCCTTTCCGCCGAGGACCTTCGCGCCCGTAAAACCAGCCGCGACGAGCACGGCAAGCGCCCCGATGACGACCACCCACGGAACATCCCCTCCGTCATCCGGCGCGGCGGTGGTCGCCGGACCAGCTCGGACGGTGGAGACAGTGGCAGGGACGTTCGCACAGGGACCCCTGGCAAAGCCCTGAGGGGGATCGCCGTACATCCCCGAGAAGTAGGCGCTCGGGACATGGGTCTGGACGAACTCGAAGGCTTTCATACTGGGGGTGTACACCAGGAATGTCTCGGTGTAACCCTGCACCCACTTCCCTTCGCCGGTGATCGACTCCCACCAGGTGGTGAACCCGACCCGCATCTCGACCTGGTTGGTCCAGTTACCGCTGCATGTGTGGAACGTTACGACCTTCACATCGTCGACCCGGGTCTTCGTCTCCCCACCCTGGAGTTCGGCGAGAAAGTCCTCCTTCGCCGATTCGATCTCCGCATCTGTCGGGAGGCGGGGCCACTCAGGGTCGTAATCCTCATGGCTCCCCTCGCATTCGCGAATTCCGGGCTGAGGTGTCGTGTCGGGGTCCCAGTGACAGAGGGCGTGCGCGGAAGGGGCGATCAGCACAAGGCAGAGGAGGCAGAACCAGGCCCGGCGATGCATAACGGTTCATCGTGAGAGCGATGGGAAAAACCTGCTGGTCTGGTATCGGGCGGGCTGACCCGTCGAGGGCTCGCCGGTCACCCGGTAGCGCCCGGCCCGATGAGCACCCGGGCGACCAGGAGCGCCGCGACGTACGCGCCGGCGCCGCCGAGGACGACCAGGGTGACGTCCCCGTCCGAGAGGACGGCGCCGATCACCGCGCCGGCAAGCGCGACCGCGGAGACCCCGATGTAAACCAGGACTCGGCGGTTAACCCTGAAACTGAACCCCGACCTCAGGGAGCGGGCCCGGGGATTCACGGTTTCACTCCCCCGTCAGCGTCACCGGACCCTCCCCGGGAGCGCCTGATCCAGGACGGACCGCGCATATTCGGCTGTCCCGTCGGGGAAGGTGAGGGAGAGTTCACTCCCGGGAAGGGAGAACCGGACCTGGTCGCCCCGCCGTCTCCCTCCCGCCGTGATAACGACCTCGCCGATCGTCTGGAGGGGGACAAAGAAATTCACGTCGCGCTCGAGGAGCCGGGAGACCGGGATCCCCGCATGCCGCTGCCAGGGGGCGTCCTGCCGCCCCGCCTCCTCTCCCTGGCGCCAATCTCGACCGGCCCCCTTTGCCTCCTGCTCGCGGGCGTCGAGCCATGCGCCCATCTCATCGGCCTCCTCGTCCTCGATCATGCAGTAGACGATTCGCCGGTCGGTCACGACCAGGTGCCAGACGTACTGGAACCCGAACCCCTCGACCTGCGGTTCGCTCCCGGCAGGAAGGACACCAAGGACCGTCTCCGGGGTCCCGGAGGCGGAAGCGACGAGCGAAAAGAGTGCGTCTCTTGCGATAAAGAACGTGCCCAGTTCGAAGTTGATGGCGAGCTTCTCGTCCGGAGTCCGGACCAGTACCTGGTCGATGCCGGCGTCACCGTCGCACTCTCCGCGCACTGAGACGATCCTGTCCCGGGGCACGGTCTGATTCCGGGAGTCCTCCGCAAGCACTTCCCCGGGGGCGAGGGTCCAGTAGGCCTCCCAAGGGGGTTCGGTGACCCCGATCGAGGCGACCGTCTCTCTTCGCCGGGAAACGCCCACCACGTCCGCTCCGGCAGCGATCTCCCAGAACTGCCGCGCCTCCAGTTCCCCCTGTTCGAGGGTGCGTTCGATCATGCTCCGGGTCTGGTCAGACGCCGATTTCCGGGCCTTCGGAACGTTGGCCAGGACAAACTTGTCGGGGTAGACGACCAGGGTGCAGTTCAGCACCGAGAGAAATCCGCCGTGGGTGGAGGCGAACGGGACCACGGCGATCGGACGGTCGGTGGGCGCCGTGGTCGTAGGGGCAGGCACCGAGTCCGCCGGAAGTGCCACACCCGCAGCCGCCAGAACCGGGTTGCCACACTCCTCGCAGAACCGGACACCGGGTGCGAGTGGAGACCCGCAGTTCTCGCAGAAACGGAGCTCACTGGCCACGGGTGTCCTCCTCCTCAGCCGTCCCTCGCGCCAGCCCGACTGTCGCCCAGGGTGCGTTCGGTCCTCTCTGCTCTTCGCCGTAACGGAACGCTTCGGCGGCGATCACTCTGGTGCCGGAACAGGACATGCTCGGTCGATGAACTGTGACCTGTGCGAGGTGATAATGCTGACCCGGAGGCATAAGCACCCTCCCAGTCTTCCGCTCTGCCGTCACTGTATCTCTTTTACACGGGGTTTCGAATTGATACCAGAGAATAAATAGCTGGAGGTCGTAAACGAGATCTGATGCAGGAGTCGTGCACGGTCAACCAGACGGTCCGGTATCTGGCAAAGAAGTGGACGCTGCTGATCGTCCTCGAGCTCTACAAGGGCCCGGGGTACTCCCGGCGGTTCTCGGAACTCAAGGACGCCCTGGAAGGGATCTCCCAGAAGGTGCTCTCCGAACGGCTCCGCGAGCTCGAACGGGAGGGACTCGTCACGCGGCGCGTCGACGCCTCCTCCTTTCCGGTGAGGACAGAGTACACGCTGACCGAGAGCGGGGTCGAGATCGTCGATGTGATACGCGACATCAAGGCGTGGGCCCTGAAGTGGAAGATCGAGAACGTCGCGTGCGGCACTCAGGACTGCCGGGTCTGCACCCTTTGAGAGGAGACGGTAGCAACGCCGCCCCCTTTAGATCGCTCGCTCCTGCGCATTGAGACAAGGTGGAATCCAGATGAAACTTACCAAGGTATCGGACGTGGTCTCGGGCCCGAACCCGCACCATGTGGACGCACGCAAGATCTACGACTCTCCCCACGCGATGACCGTGGTGATCACGCTTCAGCCCGGCGAGAGCCTGAAGAAGCACATCACACCGGTCGATGTCTTCTTCTATGTCCTGGAGGGCGAGGGGATCGTCGAGATCGGCTCAGAGCGCGAGGTTGTTGGAAAGGACGTCCTGGTCGAGAGCCCGGCTCGGATTCCGCACCTCTGGAGGAACGAGAGCGCCTCGGTCTTCCGCGTGCTGGTCGTGAAGGTGCCGAAGCCGACAGAGGAGACGAAGCTGCTCTGAACTGGTCGGCACCCGGGCGGGGTCAGGCGCGTCCCTCGCGCACGTGCGGGCAGTCCGCCTGATTGGTGTGCGCATACGGATAGTGCTCACACATCAGGGGACGCCGCTCGGGGTCGTCATAGACGCTACAGGAGTAGAGCCCGTCCTCCTCGACCAGGTATCGACAGGGGATGTCGAAGACAAGAATGAGCGTCTTTTTATCCTCACGGACACTGACCCGGTCGCCGAGCCCATCAAGCGCCCGGATGCGGTCCATCTCGGAGAGGTCCACCGGGTTCCAGTCCCGCGGGTACTCGATCTCGAAGGTCTTGCAGCACAGCGCGCACCGGCGGCAGCGCTCTGGGTCGATAAACGGGGAACGATTCATCTCGGCATCTCCGGCAACCTGCCCGAATAAGTGCTGCGGCCAGGGACTCAAAGCCTTCCCCCCCCGGATACTCCATGCTGGCACGCTTGTGCCCGCAGTCGTTGACGGAG
>CAYLUL010000081.1:0-3379 GCA_964386835.1 uncultured Methanospirillum sp. | reverse complement strand
TGATCTCGGGCGGCACGGACGACCTGATCGAATGGAGTCTGCGCCACCTCGACCTGGCAGACGAGTGTATCCTCCTGGCACAGGTCCATGGGCAGTTCTCCGCCGTCGGCACCCGATACGGCCATGAGGGTGCGGGCACTCGTCCGAGAGAAGGCATCCGAGATGGCGCGAGCCCCGGTGACCGATCTGCGGATCTTCCGCGTGACGGTTGAGGACGGGCGGGTCCTGGTTGAGGTCTAGGGTGAGCGGGGGTCGGGGGGTCTGCGCCCCATGCCCGCCGCGCGGAGCCAACCCCGCACGACCGTGGCGTCACGGTCGCGGAGGAGGTCCACGACCCGCTCCTCCAGCTCCGCCGGGCGGTCCTGCCGGGGATCATCGGGCCCCACAAGCGGGGCGTGGGCCTCGCCCGGTCCGTACACCCCGGTGACCGGATCGACCGAGACCTCGAGCGCATGCTTGCCGGCGATCGACGGGATCCGCCTCCAGGCCCCCGTCCGCCGGTCCCGGATCACCTGGATGCCGCTCCCATATGCCTTTACCAGTTCGTGAATGTGCGTCACCTTGTTCTCGCCGAGGAGAAGCCGACATGCCTCTGCCTCACGCTCCTCAACCGAGGTACCCCCCTCTTGCCCGGAGACAAGCCGGAGAAGTTGTTCCGAGGCGTCCCCGGTCCAGGTCGCCTTCGGACGCATCGCCCGCCCGCGGAGCTGGAGCCATGCCGTCACGTCGCGGGTGGCGGTCGCGTCGATCAGGACGTTCGGGCGGTGGACGTTCCACCCGGTACGGGCCCAGGACGAGACGATCACCACGTTCACAGGGAAGACCTGCGCATCGACCACGCGGGCGACCAGGTCGTAGAAGAACGCCCGCCGCTCGCCCCCGGCCATCCTGACCACGCAGTAGTCGCACATCGTGCCGTCCGAGCGACGGAGCTCTCCCACCCGGCCGTCGTCGAACCGCTGTGCGACGAGGACGTAGTCGAAGAAGGTCTCGATCCACCGCCGGACATGGTGGTGCTGCGGCGAGAGGCGCTCAAGAAGGCGGTCCCCCGTCGGCCCAAGCCGGGCCCGCCGGACCTGGCGACGGAGCGGACCGAGCACCTTCCGACCGAACTCATTCGGGCGCGACGCACGGACCCCGGTCATCCCCGCCATGTAGGTCTCAAGCCGGCGGTCGAGCTCCTCTGCAACCCCGGTGCGGACCTCATCGGGGAGGTCGAGCCCCCGTGTGGCCAGGGCGAACAGGGATCCACCCATCCCCAGCCGTATCACGACCTCCCGAATGTAGGCCGCGATTCGGGCGCTGGGGGGCGGGTCCCCTTCCAGGGGAAGGTAGAGCTCGCCCGAGACCACCCCCATCGGTGTTATCCCGGGCTCCCCCAGCAGCTCCGCGAAGACCCCCCCCACGCCGGCGTACCCGGGAGCGGGCACCGGCTCTCGCCATCGGACCCTCGCCGCCTGATCGAAGACGATCGCGGCGGGGACGTCCCGCGCCGAGAACTCCGCCCGGAGAACGGCGCGGACCGTGTCGACCCGCCCCTCGCCCATCCGGTGGTAGAGACCGCGGAGCGTTGGGTAGAGCCCGGCGATGCTCCCGCTGAGCAGGTCCCGGGTACGCCCAGCCCGGTCCGGCCCTGTGAGGGTCCGTGCTTCGCCCATCCGGCGGGTTCCGAAGCCGTCCGCCGCGAGCCGTGCAGCGGTCCGTTCGTCCCGGACAAGGGCAGCGAGCTCCTTTCGGACCCGTTCGAGGCCGGCGAGGAGAGCCAGGAACTCGTCCTCGCGGCCCGGTCCTGCCCCCGTCACCATCGCCCTGTCCGAGAGGTCTCGGGCGACCTGGACGATCGAGAGCATCGGTGCGGCGCTCACACCGGTGCCTCTGCCCTTCTCCCACCGCCGGAACCGATTGTCAAGCGCTTCATCCCTGTCCGAGCGGCCGGCCGCGAGCCCAAGTACGTCGCGGGAGATCGCGAGCCGTTCTTCCAACGGCACCGCGGTGAAGGCGGTGCGAATCCATTCGGGCCCGAGGAGGCGCAGGTAACGGATCAGGCCGTCCCGGTACGCGGCGAGCAGCTCCACGATTCGCCGCTCACGGTCCGAGTAGGCGAACGGGATGCCGAACTCGGCGTACGGTGCCAGAAATCCGCGCGAGATAAGGTCCACGGGCGGGACCGTGAAGGTGAGCTCCAGACCCATGCGGGAGAGGCGCTTTCGGTGACCTTCGGCTGTCCCGGAGAAGCCGATCACTCCCCGGAGGCTGCCATCTCCGAGCCAGTCCAGGAAGACACGGACGACGTCCGCCGTGACCGACCGTTCATCCTCCGCCACCTTGTGGACCTCATCGAGCAGTACATACAGGATCCCGTTCCCCTGGAGGAAGGTCTCGATCGAGTTGATATCGAAGCCACCCTTTCCCACCCCGGAGCCGAGGGACGCGAGCGAGGCGTAGGTCATCACCAGGACCACCGGTCGCGCGCCGGGGCGGTGGCGTTCGGCCTCGAGATCGGCGGGGGTCCCGGCGTGGACCGCATCGAGGGGGAGCCGGAGACCGATCGGCGAGGAGGTGAGCTCACCCACCCACTGCTGGACGTAGTTGGCGGTCGGGACCAGGACCAGGACCGTCTCCCCCGGGGCAAGGGTCTCGAGCCAGTCCTGGATGCACATCATCCCGATCAGGGTCTTGCCGCTCCCAGTGGGCGCCTCGATTACCTGACCCCGGTAGCCGCCTGCACGGTAGACCTCGAACGCCTCCCGCTGGTACGGGCGGGGGACCGAGGACCCGATGAGGTCGAACCGGGGCCAGGTGTCGAGCGGCGTCCTCCCAGTCGGGGGGCCAGTCAGCTCGGCGGCAACGATGATGAAGCGGTCGGCCATCGCCGGCCCGCACCCGGCAAAGCGGGCGAAGAACTCCTGGAAGGCTGGTGCCCGCGAGCGGATACCCGAAAGGCCCGGGAACCCGCCCTGTTCGAACTCCCGGTAGAGTCGATCGCCCAGGATTGCCCGGAGCCCCTCCCGGTCCGTGTTGACCCGGCGGTAGACCCGCCGCGCCACCTGGAAGCGTCCGTCCGGAGTCACGAGGATATAGCCCCCCGCGACCAGGTCTTGTACGGCGGCGGCGACAATCGGTCTACGGGCGAGGGCCATCACGTGGAGGTCGTTCGTCCGTTCGGCGACGGTATCGAGGGCGAGCGGCTCAGCGGCGTCCTCCAACACTCCCATCACCAGGTCTGGGAGGACGCGTCGACGTGAAGCACGGTCCAGGGTGAGGACGAGCGGGACTGCGCGGGGGGCATCGGACCGCATCCTGGCGAGCTGGCGGTGAATGAGAACCAGGTTCTCGAGCGACCGGAGGATCAGGTCGGTCGCCCCGGACTGGAGCGCGC
>CAYLUL010000080.1:0-8049 GCA_964386835.1 uncultured Methanospirillum sp. | reverse complement strand
AGCGGGCCTGAAGGGATTTGAACCCTTGGCCTACGGATTAAGAGTCCGTCGCTCTACCGAACTAAGCTACAAGCCCGTACTTGTGCTTCAATAAATTGTCCGTTTTTACTGATAAACCTGACGGATTGCCGGTTGGTCGGCTCGATGGCTGACATTAATATGCCCATGCGATCCATCTCTCTCTACATGGCTGACGCCGATATCCGGGAGCCGCAGGGAGAGGTCGAGTACATGGTACTCGGTTGCGGATCCATCGGCTATAATGTGATCGAGGAACTCGAGTCCGAGACTCGTTCAATCCTCGTCGTCGACCGGGACGAGAAGCGTGTCAAGGACCTGCTCGACCAGAACTATGACGCAGTCGCCGGTGATATCCGTGATTCAGCGCTCTTCGACACCCTCCGTGTTCCGAAAGTTGTCTTCGTCCTCTCGAACGAGAAGGACGCCAACCTCGCTGCCGTCCAGACGATAAAAGGGCGATACCCCGACGCCGAGGTGATCGCGCGAGCGATGGACCCGCTTTCGCAGAGCGCCCTCGAGGCGGCGGGTGCCGAGTACGTGATCTATCCCCAGGAGGTGGTCGCGAAGGCGGCGGTCCACCAGATCCGGAGACTGCACATCACCCGGATCGCCCAGCGCCTCTACCGGATGCTCGAGTCGTGGGAGGGTACCCTCGGGATCGTGACACACAACAACCCCGACCCCGACGCGATCTCGTCGGCGATGGCCCTCGCCGCGATCGCCCGGGCCGCGGCGGACCGTCGTCTCCAGATCCGGATCCTCTACGAAGGGAACATCGGCCATCAGGAGAACCGTGCCTTCGTGAACCTGCTCGACATCCGGATGGAGCGTTTGACTCCCCAGGTGCTGAGCGAGTGCCGGTACCTTGCGCTCGTTGACTCATCCGCCCCGGGCGTCAACAACAGCGTCCCGCCCGCAACCCCGATCAATATCATCATCGACCATCACCGGACCGAGAACGACGGCGTCGCCGCCGCCGACTTCGTGGATATCCGGCCGGCCATGGGCGCCACTGCGTCGATCCTGACGCAGTACCTGCAGGACCTCGACCTCCCGGTCGACCGGAAGATTGCCACCGCCCTCCTCTATGGTATCCGGGCTGACACCCGGGATTTCCGGCGGAACGTGACTCCGCAGGACCTCAACTATGTCGCATTCCTCCTCCCTCTCACCGACAACGACCTGCTCGACAAGATCACCAGCCCGTCCCTCTCGAAAGAGACCCTCGACGTCCTCGGGAAGGCGGTCCTGAACCGGGTGATCCGATCGGGATACCTCTTTTCCAATGTCGGGTATGTTCGGAATCGAGATGCGCTCCCGCAGGCAGCCGACTACCTGATCAACCTCGAAGGGGTGAACACCGCCCTGGTCTACGGGATCGGAGACACGGGGATCATCCTGACCGCCCGCTCGCGAGATATCAGGATCAACCTGGGGTCAGTGCTTGCAGAAGCCTTCGGTGAGATCGGTGATGCAGGAGGCCACCCGAATATGGCCGCCGCCGTCATCCCGCTCTCCTTCTTCTCGATCGTTGACGACAAGGAGAAACTCCTCGACCTGGTGATCGACCCGATCCTGAAGCGGTTCGAGAACATCGTCGGGCTCGAGAAGAAAGAGGGGCGCAATGAACTATGAGGACTGGGCACCGATCTACGACGAGATCCTCGACTTTTTCCAGTTCGACCGCGAGGCCGACGCAGAGGCCGCTGCCCTCCTGGGAACCCTTCTTCTCCATGATGATGTCGGGACCCTCGAGAACCTGATCCGAGGCCAGCCGGTTACTGTCTGCGGCAACGCCCCGAACCTTCCAGCCCAGCTCGACCGTGTTCACGGGGTCGTCTTCGCCGCCGATGCGGCGGCTGACCTCCTGTACTCGCGCGGCGTCCGACCCGCTGCCGTCTTCACGGACCTCGACGGAGCGACGGAGGCGTTCTTCGAGATGAACCGCGAGGGCACGGTCATGGTCGTCCACGCGCATGGTGATAACATGCGCCTTCTTCAGGCCTGGGTACCCGACTTCGAGGGCCCCCTCGTCGGGACGACACAGGGACCACCTCTCCCGGGGGTGTACAACTTCGGCGGGTTCTCGGATGGAGACCGTGCCGCGTTCGCCGCCGCGCACTTCGGGGCGGCAACGATCGAGTTCGCGGGCTTCGATCTCGACGACGACTCGGTCGACCCGATCAAGCGGGGCAAGCTCGTCTGGGCCCGGCGCCTTCTTGCCCTGCTCGGCCATGAGCTCTGATCTGCAGGCGGTCCTCCTCGATGGGTACGTGGACGAGCCCGCGTGCCTTGGGGTGCCACCCTACATCGCTCCTGAGGTCCGCCAGCTCGCTGGCGTCCTCGTCGACCGGGGGTACGGCCTTCGGTACCTGACGATCGATCAGCTCCGTGCCGACCCCGCTCTCCTGGCAATCCTCAATCGCGCCGACCTCGTTGTGGTTCATGCCGGGACCACGGTACCGGGAAAGTACCTCGCCGGCAGTCCCGTGACCCTCTCCGAACTCCGTCAGCTCGGGCGGCAGCTCCGGGGGCCGACCACGGCGATCGGCGGCCCCATCCTTTTCGGGTACGCCTCCGGGGGTGGCGAACGTGCTCTTGTCGTGGGCCTCGATGGATATGACTTCCTCCTCGAAGGGCACCCTGCCACCGCTCTCGATGCCGCGATCGGGGGCAGCGAGCCCCGGGGCTCGTATGACTACGCGGAGACCGACCGCTTCGCGCTCGCCGGGGCGTTCGTTCTCCCCCAGCACCCCTCCTTTCCGCACGTGATGGTCGAGCTCGAGACCGCCCGTGGGTGTGCCCGCCAGGCGGTCGGGGGCTGCTCCTTCTGCACGGAGCCGTTCTACGGCCCTCCCCGCTACCGGTCTGTCTCAGCAGTCGGCGAGGAGGTCGCCGCCCTCTCTTCATGGGGCGCCCGCCACTTCCGGCTCGGCCGGCAGCCCGATCTGCTTGCGTACGGTGCGCCGGGCAGCCCTGACCCGGTCCCGGACCCCGATCTCATCCGCGCCCTCTTCACGGCGA
Organism: uncultured Methanospirillum sp.; assembly: GCA_964386835.1. Classification (GTDB taxonomy): domain Archaea; phylum Halobacteriota; class Methanomicrobia; order Methanomicrobiales; family Methanospirillaceae; genus UBA288. The sequence goes on along the minus strand of CAYLUL010000080.1, from coordinate 5,004 downwards.
TCCGCGGTGGGGCGCCCGCCCTCCAGACGCTCCACATCGACAATGTCAACCCGGGGACGATCGCCCGGCATGAGGAGGCGGCGCGGGCCGCCCTCCAGGCGATCGTCGACGGGCACACCCCTGGAGACGTCGCCGCCCTCGGCATGGAGACAGCGGACCCGGCGGTGGTCCGGGCGAACAACCTGAAGGCCTCCGCAGACGAGGTCTTCACTGCCATCCGGGTGATCAACGAGGTTGGCGTCACCCGTCGCGACGGGGTCCCAGAACTCCTTCCCGGGCTCAACTTCGTGCTTGGTCTCGCGGGAGAAACGCCGATCACCTACGAGCTGGACCTCGCCTTTCTTGAGCGAGTCCTGGAATCCAGCCTTCTGGTCCGCAGGATCAACCTCCGCCAGGTGATGCCTTTCCCCGGCACGCGCGCCGACGTCGAGAATACCCTGGGTCGGCACGACCGTGAGTTCCGGGCCTTCAAGGAGGCGGTCCGGAGCCGGATCGACCTTCCAATGCTCCGCCGGGTCTTTCCGATCGGGACTGTCGTGCAACAGGCCGTCGTTGAACAGTCAGGCCCCCTGAGCCTCGCCCGCCCCCTCGGGTCGTACCCGATCCTGGTCGGGCTCCCCCTTCACCTCCCGGCCGGGAACGTGATCGATGCCGTGGTCGTGGATCACGGGCATCGATCGGTCACTGCTCTCCCCGTGCCGGTGCCGGTCAACACCCTCTCCCTGTCCGCCCTCCGGTGGCTGCCGGGCGTGGGTAAAAAGAGGGCCGCTTCGATTGCGGCCCGTCGCCCCTTTGGGTCACTCTCGGCCTGGCAGGCGGCGGTCGGGGGTCCGACCCCGGTCGACCGCCACCTCGACCTGGGTTAGAGCTCGCGAAGCTCCATCACCTTCATGATGTCGGTTCGGGTGACGATCCCGAGGAGGTCCCCGTCTCGAACGATCGGCACCCGTCCGATGTTCTGTTCAGACATGATGCGGAGGGCATCGAAGGCAGGTGCCTCGGGAGGGAGGGAGAGTGCCCCCCGGGTCATCACGTCCTTTACGATCATCGCCTCGCGGTCGATCGGGTTTGTCTGGTGGATATCGTCGAGGGTGACCATGCCGACCAGGCCTCCGCGTTCGAGGACCGGGAACCCGAGGTGTTTGGTCTCGTACATCTGATCGAGGACGGTCCGGACCGGGGTCGACGGGTCGACGGTCATCACCTCCCGGCTCATGATCTGGCCGAGGGTCACATCTTTCAGCAGGAAGGTGTACCGGATCGCGGTCGACTCCTGGGATGCCCCGATGTAGATGAAGAAGGCGATGATCACCAGGATCGGGTTGAGGGCGATCAGCCCGAGGATTCCAAAGACGACCGCAAACCCCTTGCCGACGCTGGCGGCGATCCGGGTCGCCTCGGGAAGCGGCATGCGCCGGGCAAGGTAAGCCCGGAGGACGCGCCCGCCGTCCATCGGAAAGGCGGGCAGCAGGTTGAACACGAAGAGGATCACGTTCAGCAGCCCGAGGTAGGCGAGCGTGAACACGAGGGCTCCAGCGAGCGGACGGTCGGAGATCGCCCCGTCTACGACGTAGACGAGGGCGATGCAGATGAGCCCCACGGCGAGCGATGTAAGGGGGCCGACCAGTGCCATCGGGAGTTCCACCTTCGGGTCGGGCGTCGATTCCTCCATCTGCGATACCCCACCGAACAGATAGAGCGTGATCGCATTGATCTTCATCCCCCAGCGGAGTGCGACGAGCGAATGGGCAATCTCGTGCAGGAGCACGCCGGCGAAGAGCCCGAGCGAGACCACCGCCCCCAGGAGGTACGGCATGGCGCCGCTCAGGACCAGGGTCGAGTCGATCCCGACGCCGAAGAGCATCCCAAGGAGCGAGAGGGTCAGCTCGATCTGGGTGCCGATGATCCAGGCAAACAGGGGGATGACGAGAAGGAACGTGAAATGGAGTTCGATCGGTATCCCAAAGAGCCGGCCGATGCGCAACGAGCCGTCCATGTGAAAGGATCACCTTTTTTACTTTTATAGTATATACCTTGAACGGGAGTTCGATGAAAACGCAGATCACCGATGTGCTGGGCCTCTCCGTCTATACGGACCGTGCCGTCTTTGTCGGAGATGTCGACGATGTCGTGGTCGACCTTGACAGGAAGTCGATCAAGGCGCTGGCGCTCGGCAACCTGAACATGGATATCATCGACATCAAGGGATACAAGGGACTGCAGATCCCCTTCCGGATGATCCGGTCAGTCGGGGACGTGATCCTGATCAGGCATATGTCGGGGATCTTCAAGCAGAAGCAGAAGAGCTGATACCGTCTCCCGCACATCGGCGTCTCTTTCTCTTTCCATGCGTGAACGGGAGCTCTTCTCCACCCTGACAGCGCTCCCGCCGCTGTTTGTCCGGCTTGATGGACGGGCGTTCCACCATCTTGCCCGGACCCTCTGCCTCGCCCGACCGTTTGACGAACGGTTCGGAGACGCCATGGCCCGCGTGGCGCGGCGGCTGGTTGCGGACTCAGGCCTCTCCCCGGTCTTCGCCTTCACCTTTTCAGACGAATGCAGCCTTTTCTTCTCTCGCCTCCCCTTCGACGGGCGCGTGGAGAAACTTGATTCGGTCCTGGCCGGGTATGCTTCATCGGCGCTCACGATCGAACTGGGCATCGATGAGCCCGTCGCCTTCGACGCCCGGGTGGTGTTCGTTGACCCGGTCTCGGCTCGCGACTACCTCGTCGGTCGGCAGGCGGAGGCCTGGCGAAACCATATCAACGCCTATGCCCAGGCAGCGCTGCTCGCAGAAGGTCTGGGCCCTCGCCAGGTCGCCGCCCGGCTTCGGGGGATCGATGCACCGGCGATCCATGATCTCGTCTTCGAGCGCGGCGTCAACCTTGCCGAGACCCCGGCGTGGCATCGGCGCGGCACGATGATCTACCGCAGTCAGGTCGAGGTCTCCGGTTGCGACCCGAGGACCGGGGAGACGTCGGTCGCGATACGCTCACGGGCGACGATCGACCGAGACCTCCCCCTCTTTTCATCGGACGAGGGGCGGGCCTTCCTCGCGGGGCTTATCCCCGGACTGTAAAAAAAGGTCGTTCAGGCGGGGTTCGCCCGGGTGACACGGATTCGGACCGGCAGTCCATCGAGGTCCCAGTCGGCGACGAGGGTCTTTTTCCCGCCAGGTGTCTCGATCTCGCCCTGGTCCGCGATCGAGAGTTGCACGGCCCGGACCTCCTCGGCGATTCGTTCGTGCCAGCCCTGCTTCACGAGGGCGGCCACGCGGGGGTCATGGACAACCACATCAGCCTCGATCTGGTCCTCGACCGCCAGGTCGAGCTGCCGGCGCATCTCCTGGATCCGGCGGATCACCTCGCGGGCGTATCCCTCTCCCTCCAGGTCGTCATCGAGCGCGATATCGACGTAGACCGTTGCGTTCTCCATCGGGGCTGCGAAGACGTCCGATGGGAGCGACTCAGAGAAGATGAGCTGATCCGCTGCGAGCTCGTAACCGTCGAGGACGATCGTCCCGTCCCGCTCGACGGCGGCCTTGAGGGCCGTCCCATCTGCCGCCTCGACGAGGGCCTTGACGGCAGGGGCGTCGCGTCCGAACCGGGGTCCCAGGGCCTTCATGACGGGCTCTGCCCGCCAGCCGATGCGGTCCCAGGCTCCCCGGACCACACACACCTCGCGAGCGTTCGCCCGCGAGCAGCAGACCGGGTTCTGGCCGATGATCGCCGCCTCGACCTCGTCGTCCCCGGTGACGACCACCACCTGGCGGACTGGCCAGCGGAGCTTTCTCCTGCCGGCCTGACGGGCGTTCTGGACCGCGTCGTCGAACGAGCGGACGAGCTGGGTGGCGCGCTCCAGGGCCGGGTCTACCAGGTTCGGGTCGCCTTCGGGCCACGACAGCATGTGCACCGAGACCGGGTCGGCCTCCAGCCGCAGGTTCCGGAAGCAGGCCTCGGCCAGGTGCGGCGCAAAGGGGGCGAAGAGGCAGAAGAGACGGCGGAGGACATAGTAGAGCGTCTCGTAGGCGTCCTGCTTGCCCGTGTCCTCGCCTTCCAGCCACATCCGCGGCCGGACCAGCTGGATGTACCAGCGCGAGAGGTCCTCGAGTACGAAACTCAGGAGCTCGCGAACAACGCGGTGGAGCTGGTAATCGGCGAGGTCGCTCGTGCACTGGCTGGTGAGGGTGTTGACCCGTGAGATGATGAACCGGTCCTCGACCGGCATCTCGCCGTACCGGCGGTGGACGTAGGCCCCACCGTAGGTGCCGTCCTTCTCCGCCTCGGGCGCGAACCCATCGAGAAGCATGTACGGCAGGGGGAACCGGTAGACATTCCAGAGAATGTTTGTCGTCCTGGAGACCGTCTTAATCCCCTCCCAGTTGAACTTCAGGTCGTCCCAGGGTGCGTTTGCAGAGAGGACGTAGAGACGGAGCACGTCCACCCCGGCCTTCTGCACCACCTCGGACGGTGCGACCACGTTCCCGAGCGACTTCGACATCTTTCGCCCCTCGGCATCGAGTGCGAATCCGTGCATCAGCACGGCTCGATAGGGTGCTCGTCCGAACGCGAACGTGGCGGCCCCGAGCTGCGAGTAGAACCAGCCCCGGGTCTGGTCCTGCCCCTCGGTGATGAAATCCGCAGGCCAGAGATCCTCGAAGGCCTCGGTCCGTCCGGGGAACCCGAGCGTTGCCCATGACGCGACGGCGGAGTCGAACCAGACATCGAAGATGTCGCCGACCCGACGCATCGTCCCGCCGCAGGTGCAGGGGATGGTGATGTCGTCGACGAACGGCCGGTGGGGGTCGGGAACCGACTGGCCGGAGAGTGCCTCGAGCTCGGCGATGGTGCCCACCACCCGGCGGGCGCTACAGGACGGGCAGAGCCAGACCGGTATCGGGATTCCCCAGTATCGCTGACGCGAGATGCACCAGTCGCGGGCATCCCGGACCCAGTCATGGAAGCGGGCGGACCCCGCCCACTCGGGATACCAGTCCACCTTCGC
>CAYLUL010000079.1:0-8166 GCA_964386835.1 uncultured Methanospirillum sp. | reverse complement strand
ACTCGCCTGACTCGGGGTCGATCACCTCGACCAGCGCGAGATCGCGCCAGATATGGACGCCGCGCTGCTCGGCACACTCGGTGAACATCGGCCCCGAGAGCTCGCTCGTGCCATAGATGTCGTAGGCCCGGATCCCGAGCCACTCCTGGACATGGCGCCGCATCTCCTCGGTCCAGGGCTCGGCGCCCAGGATGCCAGCCCGGAGCGATGTGTCGCGCCCCAGATGGATTCCCATCCGCTCCGCAACCTCGCCGATGTGAAGCAGGTACGACGGGGTGCAGCAGATCGCCGTCGCCCCGAGGTCCTGCATCAGCTCGATCTGCCGCTCGGTGTTGCCGACCGAGGTCGGCAGCACGGTGGCGCCGATCCGTTCCGCCCCGTAGTGGAGCCCGAGACCCCCGGTGAAGAGGCCGTACCCGTAGCTCACCTGGATCACGTCGCCACGCGTGAGTCCGATCGAGGTCAGAGCACGCGCCAGGGACTCGGTCCAGAGCTCGATGTCCTTCTCGGTATACCCGACCACGGTCGGCTTACCGGTGGTGCCGGAGGAGACATGATAGCGAACCAGCTCTTCGTGGGGCACGGTGAAGAGCTGGTCCGGGTAGTTATCGCGAAGGTCCCGCTTGTACATGAACGGGAGCTTCTGGATATCCTCGAGCGAGCGGATGTCGTCGGGGTGGACGCCGGACTCACGCATGCGGGCGTGGTAGAACGGGGAGAAGGCGTAGAGCCGATAGGCAAGGGTCTTGAGCAGGCGATACTGGAGCCGGTCCAGCTCGTGGGCCGGCATCTCCTCGAATCGGGGGTTCCAGTGACTCATACAGAGGTCCTCCTGTCGACGACCCGGCGGGCCTTCCCCTCGAACCGCGGCAGGCTGCCGGGCTCCACCAGCTGAACGGCCGTGCGGAGCTCAAGCGTCTCTCGGAGCGTCCGCACGATCTTCTGCTGGATCCGGGCAAGATCGGCGAGTTCGCCGGAGAAGTACTGACGCTTCACCTCGACGTGGATCGTCATCTCGTCGAGGTGATGTTCGTTCCGGTCGACGTAGACCATGAACTGGTCGCCGACCTCGGGGAGGGCCATCAAGATATGTTCAATCTGGCTGGGGAAGACGTTGATCCCGCGGATGATCAGCATATCATCGACCCGGCCCGAGAACCGGGCGATCCGGCGGGTCCTGCCGCAGGGGCAGTCGTCCTCGAGCAGCATGGTGATGTCGCCCGTGCGGTACCGGATGAGCGGCATTGCCTCTTTCACCAGCGGCGTCACGACCAGTTCTCCACGCTCTCCCGGCCCGAGGGACTCCCCCGTCGCGGGGTCGATGATCTCGACCAGGTAGCTGTCCTCCCAGATGTGCAGGCCGTTCTGTTCAGGGCATTCGAAGGCGACTCCCGGCCCGAAGAGTTCGGAGAGGCCGTAACTGTCATAGGCGGTCACCCCGAGCCGGTCCTGGAGGTCGTTCCGGGTTGCATTCGACCAGGGCTCAGCCCCGAAGATACCGGTTTTAAGGGAGGGGAGGTCCGTCCCCATCTCCTCCGCCACCTCGGCGAGGTGCATCGCATATGACGGGGTGCAGTGGATCGCGGTCACCCCGAAGTCGTCGATCATCTCGATCTGGCGCCGGGTGTTCCCCGTGCCGGCCGGCAGGACGGTCATCCCGACCTTCTCGGCCCCGTAGTGAAAGCCGAGTCCACCAGTGAACATCCCCATGTTGACCGCGTTCTGAAAGACGTCATGCTCGGTCAGGCCGACCATGGTCAGGTTCCGGGCGATCAGATCCGACCAGCGGTCGAGGTCCCCCCGTGTGTACCCGACCACCGTGGGCTTGCCCGTCGTGCCGGACGTGGTGTGGATCCGGACCACCCGGGAGAGGGGGACGGCAAAGAACCCGAAGGGGTAGCCGTCGCGCAGGTCCTGTTTCTTGGTGAACGGCAGCCGCTGCACGTCTTCGAGCGTCCTGATATCCTCCAGCCCAACGCCCTCCCGTGCGAGGAGGTCGCGGTAGAAGGGAACGTGCTGGACCCGTTCGATCGTCTCGCGTAGCCGGGAGAGCTGGAGCTTCTCCAGCTCGTGTGGCCGCATCGTTTCATGCCTTTCGTCCCAGAACATATCCCGTTGGCAAAGGGAGGAAGTCCTCCTTCGCGCTCTCCGTCGGAACTATTTGCTCCGTGTTAACATTAAGCACACGCCCGGTCAGAAGTGGTACTCGGTCGGCACGCGATCGAGGAGCATCCCCTCGACCATGACCGGCATCAGCCGCCGCCCCTCCTCGACGGCGAGCTTGAGGCGCCAGGCGCGGTCCGCATAGATCGTGAAGATCGGCGCGCCCCTGTCCACTCGTTCGCCGGGCTTTGCATGGAGGCGGATGCCGGCGCCGTGGTCCTGTGGGGCCCCTGCGAGGCGGGCGAGCGAGACGAGGGAGCGGTTGTTAAGCTCCACCACGTACCCGGACTCCGGGGCGTTCACCTTGTGGGTGTGGGACCCGAGGGGGATCGACGCCGCCGTCACGGTGGGATCACCTCCCTGGATATGGATGATCTGCCGCATCTTCTCGAGCGCCTTCCCCGACCGGAGCAACTCTTCGGCCATCTGGTATCCCTGGTCCCGGGAGGCCTTGCCGGCCATCTCGAAGATGATGCCCGCGAGCGAGAGGGACTTCTGGATCAGGGACTGGGGCTCGGTCGCGCCCTCGAGCACCGCGAGGGCCTCCTGGACCTCGAGCGCCGGGCCGATCGTATGGCCGACCGGGGCATCCCCGTAGGTGATCGCGCACTCGACGCGCATCTTGAGGCGCTCACCCAGGTCGATGAACTCGCGGGCGAGTTTCCGCCCTTCGGCGATGTCGGGGATCTTGGTCGTTCGGCCGACCGGGATGTCGATCACGACCAGGTTCGCGCCGACGGCGAACTTCTTCGCCATCACGGATGCGAGCATCTGGCCGCGGGCATCGATCTTGAACGGGTACTCCACCACGATGATCCGGTCGTCCGCCGGCGCGATGTTGGTCGAGCCGCCCCAGACGATCACCCCGCCGACCTTCTCGGTCATGGTCTGGACCTCGTCCGCCGAGAACTCAACCGGGGCGAGGACCTCCATCAGGTCCGCTGTGCCGGCTGCACCGGTAATCGCCCGCGATGAGGTCTTGGGTATCTTCAGACCCGAGGCCGCGATGATCGGGACGATGAGGAGCGAGATCTTGTTGCCCGGCACACCGCCGATCGAGTGCTTGTCCACGATCGGCCGGGTCGAGAAGGAGAGCTGGCTGCCCGTCTCGACCATGGCGACGGTCAGGTGCTCGACCTCGTCCATGTCCATGCCGTTGATGTAGTTCGCCGTGACGTAGGCAGAGAGTTCGGGCAGTGAGAGCGACTCGTTGACGATGTCCCGGACGATGGTCCGCGTCTCCTCTGCCGTCAGTCTCTCGTTGTTCATCTTCTTCTTGATGAACTCGATCGATGCGGGCTTTGGTGCCTCCCAGACCTCGACATCGGCCCCATCGGTCACCGACAGGGCCCGGCTCGTCAGCCCGTACAGGCCGATCGTCCCCGGCTCGATCAGCGTGCCGGTGGTGTCGATCAGTGCCGATACCGTGGACCCGGTCGCGTGATTCTTGACCTGGAGGCGGGCACCCTCGACGACCCCGATGCTGCGCGCGTCGACCTTGTTGAGAAGGACACCACTGTCGGCGATGTCCAGGATCCTGGTTGTAAGCTTCATGATGTGACCATCCTTCCCCTGGCCGTACAGACGTCCGGTCCCCGGTCCCGGCAGGGCGATGAGAGGTGGGGGTGGGACCATTAAAAAGGCCACGCATCGGGGACAAGGGCTTTATCCCCCGGTCGACGACGTATCTATCGATGCGATCGGCCCTCATCTGTGCCCTCCTGCTCCTCGCCCTTGTCGGAGGAGCTGCCGCGGCGGATGCGAACCGTTACAGTTACCTTTTGTTCGACCAGGTCTCGATCACACTCTCAGGAGAACAGGCGACGGTGGTGGCGGAGTACCGGATCGATGCGGGGATCCGCCCGCTCGTCGCGATCTTCGGCAGAGGCGATCTGCACCAGAAGGTGCGGCGCGTCCTGAACTTCGAGAACGCGAAGGTGGTCTCGCTGAGCCTCGACCGAGCGGAACTCCAGGTCGAGAAGGCGTCGATGGACTACGGTGAAGGATCGTACTGGTTCCCGGCACACGAGTTCGGGGTCACGGTCCCTTCGCTCGTCGTCTCAAGCCCGCAGAATTCGCGCACGCTCAACCAGACCGCCTCGTTTCCACGCGGGATGGGCTACTTCGGTGTGAGCCCGTCGTCACCCTGACCGATCACGACAGACCGGATCATTCGTGCGGGGTTCCCGACGATCACGCAGTTCCCTTCGGGAAACGAGCGGGTAACGACTGAACCAGCACCGACGATGGTGCGCGCCCCGAGATGAACCCCGGGCAGGATCACCGCGTTCATCCCGATCCAGCAGGCCTCACCGATCACCACTTCCTCGCCGGGCAGGTGCCGGTTCAGATCGGTCGGGTCGTGATTTGCCGTGATGATCCCCACGTTGGATGCGATCCAGGTCCCCTTGCCAATCCGGATCGGGGCAGCAAAATTTTGGAAGTACTTGCCGCTCATCTCGTTGAACATGTTGATGTCGTCGGGATGGAACTCGAGATTACGGGAGACCGAGACGGTGTTGAGCGGGGAGACGGGCCAGGTGATGTTCCGGTTGAACCCCAGGATCTTCTGAAAGAGGATCCCGCGCAGGACCCATTTCCATCCGGTGATCGAGTCGTCGTAGTAGATGCCCACCAGCAGGTTCCGATCGAAGAAGATACCCCCAACGACACGGAAGCCAGCGACTAATCGTGAGAAGAGCCGCTGCTTCAGGCTGCGCGAGGTCATCGGCGATCTCCTCCCTGAGGCTGTCGCTGTGCTGGTTGTGGACGCGGACGACGGCGACATGTGAATTAGAGTTTACGGTACTGGATCGTGGGGTCGAGTTCCTTCCACTGGCCGTGGACGCCCTTGACGTCGATGATCACCGGCGTTCCCTTGCTGATCCGGCGGGCGTCCTCGAGGGTGAGGTCCTTGAACTGGTCGTGAGGGACGTTGATGATGATGCAGTCCGCCTCGATCGACAGGTCGGTAAGCGGTTGCACGTTGAACCGGGCAATCTCCTCCGTCGTGAGGAGCGGGTCGTAGCCGTAGACCTCGGCATGGAACTCCTTGAGCTCGTGGATCATCTCGTGGGATGGGCTTTCACGCGTGTCGGGGACGTTCTCCTTGTAGGTGAGACCGAGGATCACGACCCGCGAACCACGGATCACCTTGCCGGCGTCGTTCATCCCCTTGATCGCGAGCTCGGCCACGTGCTTGGGCATGTGGTCGTTGATCGCCCGCCCGGCGAGGATCACCTGCGGGTGGTACCCGAGCTCCTCGGCACGGTAGACGAGATAGTACGGGTCAACGGGGATGCAATGGCCGCCGACGAGCCCCGGGCGATAGGGATGGAAGTTCCACTTGGTCCCTGCCGCATCGAGGACAGCCTGCGTGTCCAGGCCCATCCGGGAGAAGATCAGCGAGAGCTCGTTCATCAGTGCGATGTTGAGGTCGCGCTGGATGTTCTCGATCACCTTCGCCGCCTCCGCCGTCTTGATCGACTGTGCCCGGTAGACGTTGGTCACCAGGCCGTAGAGCTCAGCGAGCAGATCGGTCGTCGGCTCGTCCATGCCCGAGACGATCTTGACGATCTGGGGCAGGACGTGCTCCTCATCCCCGGGATTGATCCGCTCGGGTGAATACCCGATCGCAAAGTCGGTCCCGCAGACAAGCCCGGAGCGCTCCTCGAGGATCGGCCGCATCACCTCCTCGGTCACACCGGGATAGACCGTCGACTCGAGGACGACGATCGAACCCCGCTTCATGTGCGTCCCGATCGTCTCGGCGGCGGCCCGTACCGGGGCGAGGTCGGGGTCCTTCGCCCGCGTGACCGGTGTCGGGACGGCGATGATCACCACGTCCGCCTCGCCGATCCGGGATGGGTCGTCGGTCGCCTCGATCCGGTTTCCGGGAGTTGACCGGATACGAGCGAGTTTCCCGGTGTCGATGTCGTACCCGATCGTCCTCACGTGGGACGAGAAGGCCTCTGCAAGCGGATAGCCGACGTAGCCGAGCCCGACCACGCAGACGGTTGTATCGGTCACTTTCTGGCAAACCATTGTATCGTCTCTGAAAGGCCCTGTTCGAGTGAAAATGCTGGGGTGTAGCCGATAGCCGAACGCGCCTGGGTGATGTCGGCGAGCGAATCGCGCACGTCGCCGGCCCGCGGTTCGTTGAAGATCGGTTCCACCCTCGTCCCGACCAGGTCCATGATCGTGTCGGCGAGGGCGAGAAGATCGATCCGCTTCTGGCAGGCGATGTTGAAGACGCCCGTCGCATCGGACTCCGCGGCGCGGATGTTGGCCTGGACCACGTCCCGAACAAAGGTGAAGTCGCGGGTCTGCCGGCCGTCGCCGTTGATGACGGGCGGCTCGCCGGCAAGAACCCGGGTGATGAAGTTCGGGATGACCGCGGCGTACTGGGATTTCGGATCCTGCCGGGGCCCAAAGACGTTGAAGTACCGGAGGGCGACCGTCCGAAGACCATAGAGCGACTCGAAGACGCGGCAATAGTGTTCTGCCGTCAGCTTTGTCACCGCGTACGGCGACATCGGCGAGGGGGTCATCGTCTCGACCTTTGGCAGGGTCGGGGTGTCCCCGTAAACCGAGGACGAGGAGGCAAAGACGAGTTTCTGCACCCCTGCGTCGCGAGCGGCGATCAGCACGTTGAGGGTGCCGTCGATGTTCACGTGGTTCGAACGCGCCGGGTCCTCGACCGAACGCTGGACCGAGGGGAGGGCCGCTTCGTGGAAGACATAGCGAGCTCCCCGGAAGGTCTCAGCAAGGAGATCGGTATCAAGGATCGAACCTCGGACGAATTCCAGGTTCAGGCCCTCAAGGTTCGTCTCTCGCCCGGTGGCCAGGTCGTCCAGAACGGTCACCTCATATCGGTTCGAGAGTTCCTCAGCAAGATTGGAGCCGATAAACCCTGCTCCGCCGGTAACCACGACCTTCATCCCAAACAGGTCGGCTCGAGATATATAAAAAGTATCGAGGAGGGGGTCGAAGAGCGCCACGCTGCGGCGCCGGATGACGTGACCTCTGTCGATCGAACGAGATCTTCAGCGTTCGAGAGCCTCGATATGGGCCCTGGCACCGGCGGAGACCCCGGGGCGGTCGAGGAGAGATGCGACCTTCTCGACCGCCTCGAGCACGTGGACCGAGTCCTCAAGGTACGAGAGGATGTCCGCCGGAAAGAGCTCGATGCCGTAGAGATCGGCGAGATGAGCACTGATCTGACGGTGGTCAAGACCGGCCTCACGGAGTTCGAGCACGGTTGCAGCAAACCGGCGTTCCGGACACCCGCACTGCGGGGACTTTTTACAATCACAGCGGACGAAGTCAGCGATGAACTCCAGGAGCTGCTCGCGGGTCGTTGGGTCAAGCCGGTCGAAGTCAAGGCGGGAAGCCAGGGTGTCAAGGACGACCCCATGGAACGCCCGGTCAGGGAGGCGGAACCCGGCGATCCGTTCGAGCCGGCGGATCGAGCGGAGACGTGCCTTGGCGGCGATCACGCCCCCTCGCCAGGCTCCTCGTCGAAGTTCTTGAGTGACTTCATCGCTTCCCCCATCGTCTCGATCTCGACGAGCCAGTCGTCGAAGAGGGTCGGGTCTTCGATGTCGTCCTTGACGTACTTGGCACAGCACGCAGCCCCGCCGATCACCGCGGCCCCGATCTCGGCGGCGACGACCAGGGACTCGTCCGATCCCTCGGCGGCAAGGGCCCGTCCGCGCTTCACGAGGGCCTTGACGTCCTTATCATAATCGCCCTCGATGAACCGGCGGCACGCGGCGAAGAGGACGAGGAGGCTCTCCTGGACCGGCCCGACCACCTCAACGAGGGGGCCGTCGGGGAGCGGAGAGAGGACGATCGCCTCCACATCCTCGATCTTCTTCTGGGTCTCCTCGACGCCGAACCGTTCGTTCTGCCAGAGTCGGACGATCTTCAGGACCGAGAGGGTGATATCTTCTGAGAAGGAGTAGAGCATGGCGACCCCCTCGGGGACGTCCTCGCCCCCGT
>CAYLUL010000078.1:3668-8217 GCA_964386835.1 uncultured Methanospirillum sp. | reverse complement strand
GAGCCGATGGCGGACATCAGCGTCTGGATCTCGGCGTTCTTGATCATCTTGTGCTGTGTCGCCTTCTCCACGTTCAGGATCTTTCCACGGAGCGGCAGGATCGCCTGGAACTTCCGGTCTCGCCCCTGCTTGGCCGAGCCGCCGGCCGAGTCGCCCTCCACGATATAGATCTCGGACTTGGCGGGGTCGCGCTCCTGGCAGTCGGCGAGCTTGCCGGGCAGGTGCGAAGACTCGAGCATGGTCTTCCGGCGGGTGAGATCGCGCGCGTTCTTGGCAGCCTCGCGGGCCTTCGCCGCGAGCAGGCCCTTCTCGACGATCGCCTTGAGCGCTGCCGGGTTCTCCTCGAAGTACTCGGAGAGGGAGGCGTAGACGAGCGAATCCACGATACCGCGAACGCTCGAGTTGCCGAGGCGCATCTTGGTCTGGCCCTCGAACTGGGGGTTAGCGAGCTTGATCGAGATGACGGCAGTCATGCCCTCGCGCACGTCCTCGCCACGAAGGGCCAGGTCCTTGTTCTTGAAGAGATTGTTCTTCTTGGCCGAGGCGTTGATCGCCCGCGTGATGGCCGAGCGGAAGCCCTCGAGGTGGGTGCCGCCCTCGCGGGTGTTCACGCTGTTGACATAGGTGTACATCGTCTCCGAGTACGTCTGCGTGTACTGCAGGGCCACCTCGACCTCGGTCCGGTTCTCCGGGTCGGACCGACGGAAGCAGAGCACGTCGGGGTGGATCGGCTCCTTCCCCTCATTCAGATAGACGACGAACTCGCGAAGCCCGCCGTCGTACCGGTAGACCTGGGGTTCGCCATCGGTCCGGCTGTCATCGATCTGGATCTCAAGTCCTGCATTCAGAAACGCGAGCTCACGAAGGCGATGAGCAAGGACGTCGTAGTCAAAGACCACCGTCTCGAAGATCGTCGGGTCGGGTAGGAACGAGATCACCGTACCGGAGAGCACCTTTCCGTGGACCTCGATAAACGCCTCACGGCTCGCGAGACCCTTCCGTGTCCGCTCGCCGTACCGGGCGGCGTAACGATCCTGCATCTCCTCCTTGGTCTCTTCGCGTGTGACGAGCTCAGAGGCTTTGCCTCGGACGAAGTGCATCTCGTACACGTTCCCGTCGCGGTAGACCCTGGCGTGGAGCCAGGTGGAAAGTGCGTTGACGACCGAGACGCCAACGCCGTGAAGACCGCCCGAGACCTGGTACGAGTTCTTGTCGAACTTGCCGCCAGCGTGGAGAACGGTCAGCACCGTCTCGATTGCGGACTTGCCGGTCTTCTTGACGCGGTCCACGGGGATGCCACGGCCGTTGTCCTCGACCGTGACCGAACCGTCCTCGTTGATGGTCACCCGGATGCGGTCACAGAACCCGGCGAGGGCTTCATCCACTGAGTTGTCCACGACCTCGTAGACAAGATGGTGAAGCCCACGCGTATCCGTGGAGCCGATGTACATTGCCGGCCTCTCGCGGACGGGCTGCAGACCCTCCAGTACCGTGATATGCGATGCGTCGTAAGAATCCGACATCAATGTCCCTCTGATAAAAGCAAGAGAATGGCTGATCTCTTCGCAACTATATATTGTTCTTCCGAGCTCTTATAGGTCGCGATCAGTCTATTTTAGGGGGTCGGTCCCGGGAGATTCAGATAAAAAAACGAGAGAGAGCAGGTCTTTCAACCCGAGTTCAATCGAACGACCCGACGGCGGCGTCCTCGATTCCGAGGGCCTGGTCGACGGAGACGCAGAGGCGCGCGAAGAGCCTCTTGATCTCCGGCAGTTCCTCTCGGTCGATTGTGCCGGCCTGGTGCCAGAGGATCCGTTTCCTGAGCAGTGTGAGCAGCTCCTCGACGTCGGTGCCGCGGAACTGAGCCGGCAGAACCATCTCGTCAAGGTGGTCGGCAAGACCATAGAAGGCCTGCTCTGGCGGCTTGCAGAGGTGCCGTTCGATCAGCATGAGGTTGGTGATGAAACCGCGTCCGAACTTCGACGCCATGAGATAGCATACTCCTGCTTTCTTAAAATGGCTACCGGAAGGAATTGGGGGCAGGTACGGAGGTCAGTCGCCAGGACGAGGACTCGGCAGCCAGGACGACATTCATACCTTCGGGAGCGTGTGTGACAGGACTGGACCCGGTTCGTCGATCACGATCACAGAAATATTGTCGAGCCCGCCCCGGTCATTTGCCCGGTTCACCAGCTCCCGGCAACAGCGCATCGGTTCTTTAAACCGGGTGAGTATCGTCTCAATCTCCGGGTCGGCGAGCATGGTCGTCAGACCGTCTGAGCAGAGGAGTAGTCGGTCGCCGGGCTTGCGCTCGACCATGAGGAGATCAGGTGCAGCATACCCCCCGTTTTGTCCCAGGGAGCGTGTGATGACGTTTCTCTGGGGGTGAAGGCGGGCTGCTCCAGGCGTGATCCGTCCTGAGTCGAGCAGTTCCTGGACCACCGAGTGGTCTCTTGTCAGGACCTGTAATCGTCCATCGCGGAGGAGATAGGCGCGGCTATCGCCCACGTGGGCCACCTGGAAGGGACTGTGATCATGGGCGAAGACAAGGACGACGGTGGTTCCCATTCCTCGAAGACCAGGGTCTGATGAGGCCTGTTTGAGAACAGCATCGCCGGCACGTGAGATTGCGGTCCTCACACGCTGTTCAGGCGTCTCCTGCATCTCCGTGCCTGAGAGAGTTTCACTGATCTGCCGCACCGCGATACGGCTCGCGACATCCCCCCCGGGCAGCCCTCCCATGCCATCGGCGACGACAAAGATCCCCTTGACGGGGTCGGCGAAGACTGCATCCTCGTTGGTCCTTCGCCTCCGTCCTGGATCCGTCAGCCACCCGACTCTGAGCACCCTTCTCATTCGCCCCTCCTCTGTTCATAGAGGGTTTGGACAGGTCGCATATCAACCTTGACGCAATCGCTATCCGAAGAAGAGATAGACAGCGAGCGGGCAGCCGATCACGACACCCATGCACACACACAGGGTTCCCCACTCGGAACGAGCAAGTGATTTCTTCGGCACGAACAAAAAGGCGTCCTTGCCGTATCCGCGGCAGAGCATGGCGGTGTAGGTCCTCTCACCCTGTTCGTACGAGCGAATGAACATGGTGCCGATGGTGTTTCCGAGCTGGCGGATACGGTACCTGTAGGGCAGGGATCGGTCGAAGGGGTCGAAGCACCGAGTCGAGAGCGCGTTTCGGACGCGGAGAAACATCTGGCCGAAGACGAAGAGGTACCGGGTCATCATGCCGAGGATCAGGGTGAACTCAGATGGAAACCCGAGACGGCGGGCCCCCACGAGGAGGTCCTGGATCCTTGTCGTCGAGGAGAGCAGGATGATGAACCCGATGCAGAGGACGAACCGCACCCCGATCATCGATGCCTTCGCGAGTGCCTCCGCGGATATGAGCAGATCAAACGGGAGCTCGGCGAGCACGGTCGTGTTCGAAAAAGGAACAGGGGGAAACAGGACCTGGAACAGGAGGATAGAGAGACCAAATGGGAGGATGACGAGCACCCTCGCCAGGAAGGAGCGGAGAGGGACCCGGGAGACGATGAGAAGAAGCCCGAGGAGCATGGCGAAGACGAGGGCAACATAGTAGACGGAAGGGTCGACCGGAAAGGCGACGAGGCCGATGATCGCCCCGAAGGTGACGATCAGTTTAACCCGCGCATCAAGTCGGTGCACGGGGCTGTGACCGTAGGCCAGGCGCTCGATCTCAAAGAGATCCTCTATCATAGGCGTGGCCGGAGGGCGAGGGCGGTGGCGAGAGCGGCCTCTGCCTCGTCGAGTGTGTACACCACCGGGATGCCGGCCCCCCGCCGTCGTAACGATCGGCAGAGCTTTGGAATCACCGGCAGGTCGAGCCGAATACGATGGAGCATCTCTTCCTGCTCGAAGATCTCAGGCACCGTTCCCTGTGCGAGAATCCGGCCCTGGTCCATCACATAAATATAATCGGCCATGCTGGTGACCAGGTCGAGTTCGTGGGTTGAGAAGATGACGGTCATCCCGTACTGGGCCCAGAGCGAGTTGACGAACCGGACAAGGTCGTCCCGTCCCCGTGGGTCGAGGCCGGCAGTCGGCTCGTCCATCACGAGCACCCCGGGTTCCATCGCCAGGACGCCGGCGATAGCAACCCGTTTCTTCTCACCGCCCGAAAGGTGGTGGGGGGCACGGTTCCGCAGGTACTCGATGTCGAGCAGCCCAAGTGCCTCGTCGACACGATGCATCACGGTCTTCTCATCGAGCCCCAGATTCGTGGGGCCGAAGGCGACGTCCTGTTCCACCGTTGGCGCGAAGATCTGGTCGTCGGGGTTCTGGAAGACGATGCCGATGAACTTGCGCACCTCCTTGAGATTTTTCCTGGTGATCGGCTCGCCGCGCACGAGAACCTGTCCCGACTGGGCCATGATCACCCCGTTCAGATGCCGGAAGAGCGTGGACTTGCCGGCTCCGTTGGGGCCTATCACCGCGATCCGGAGATTACGGGGGGCGACGAAGTTCACGCTGTCGAGCGCCCTCACGCTGTCGCGATAGGCGTGCGAGAGGT
>CAYLUL010000078.1:0-3658 GCA_964386835.1 uncultured Methanospirillum sp. | reverse complement strand
ATACTTGATCGGTATGAAATCGGGAAAAATTATGATGATCGGGTCCGGCCATACGCCTTGAGTCCCTTGCCAAGCGCGAGGACAAGGAGGAGAGCGACCAGCGTGCCGACCACGAGCAGGACGGTGTCGGTTGTCTTCGTCGCTCCCTCCACTGAATAGTCCGGGAAGGGGGCCGAATACTCGAACTCACCTGGGAGGGCGGATTCGTCAACCTCGGCATCCGGGTTCGCCGGTTGCGTCAGCTCCTTCTGGCCCTGGACGACGAGGGCTGTGCTGTCGAGACCGTCGGGGTCACCCGAGGCGAAGAAGACCGCTGAGATTCCGATGATCAGTGCAACGATGAGCCCAATGGCCAGGAAGGCTCGGTTCGAGATCATGCCGGGACCCCCTTTGCGTGCTCGAGGATATCAGGGCGAGAATTCACGATGAGCCCGAGGACCACCGCGGTGACTCCCGCTTCAATCAGGCCAATCAGGGCGTGGTAGATCCCCATGCTGATCATTCCGGGGACGAGCGGCAAGGTCCCGGCGATCGCGAGCTCGACCGAGGCGCAGAGAGCTGGGATGATGCAGGCGAGCCAGGCAGCCCCTACGGCGGAAACGTACATGTTCCGCGTGATCGCACGAAGTCCATGATACCCGTAGTACCCGACGAACCCGCCGATTACGCCCATATTGATGATGTTCGCACCCATGACCGTGATTCCGCCGTCACCAAACAGGACCCCCTGGACGATCAGGACGAGCGAGAGGACAAAAATTGCGGCGAACGGTGATCCGAGCACGATTGCGACGAGCGCCCCTCCGACGAGGTGTCCGCTGGTCCCCATGGTGACCGGGAGGTTGAAGGCCTGGAGGGCAAAGACACCCGCTGCCAGGACGGCGACGAGCGGGACCTTCTCTTCGCTCATCTCGTTCTTCACCCACCGGAGAGCCAGGGCGATGAAGATCAGGGCGATGATCCAGTAGATCGCTCCCTGAGTTATTGGCATGAATGAATCGGGAATGTGCATGATGTCACCCAATCGTGTTACTTATTGGATTTATTGTATCACCGGGTTGGATAAAAAGGTTCCTTTTTGTTATCCGGTCAAGCTCAGTCGCGGCCGACGATCTCGGCGATCCCGAGTCGCATCAGGATGGGCAGGACCGGCCAGAGGGCAGGCATCCGGCAGAGTCGGGCGAGGAGAGCGCTCGGACGATCCATATCCCCATGCTCGACGATCGCCTGGAGCACCCTGGGATTGCTGAAAGTGTGCAGCAGCCGATCGATCTCCTCCGGCGTGATCCGGCGTCGGGCCATCTGGAGACGATATCCGAGGGCGAGCTCCCTGCCGAAGTCTGCCCTCCAGCGTGTTTCGTATGCCGCGAGTGCGTCGTCCGAGAGATCTCCCGCCTCGAGGCAGGCTGCAGCAGTCTCTGCCGCGTAGCGTCCAGAACGTACCCCTGTGTAGATCCCACCACCCGAGGTTGGCTTCGCCAGGCCGGCTGCATCCCCGACAAAGAGTGTCCTCTTCCCGTAACTCTTGGGCATCGGTCCAAGAGGGATGGTACCGGAAACCAGGTGGACGACTGATCCGGACCAGCGGGCCTGGAAGGCCTGGAACAGGTCACGCACTCCTGTCTCTCCGCAGAGCCCGACCCTTACCATCCTGTCGGAGACAGGGATGCTCCAGGCGAAGAACTCGGGCGCTGCGTTGGGATAAATATTGACCAGTCTGGGATCGATCTGCTCGGAAAGCAGTATGTCTGCCTGAACACCGCCCAGATGGGTCGGGGCCTGGGCCATCCCGAGCGAACGGGCAATGGTTCCTCGTGGTCCGTCGGCGGCAATAAGGACGCCGAACCCGATCTCGGAGGCACATGGCCCGCTGGTGACGACGCGGTCACCATCAACGCGCCGTACTGCGCTCTTCAGCCTGAACTCGGCCCCAGCATAGGAAGCCGCCAGGGCCATCTCCCGATCGAGCTCGCCCCGATCAACGACGAGCGCCTTGGTGCATCCCGCATCGAAGACCAGCTCACCGCCCAAGTCGGAGACAACCCGGGCTCCCTGGACCCTGTTGAGGACCGGGCGATCGGAGACGAGGCATTCGGCGAACGCCGCCGTGGAAAGAAGGCCGGCGCACTGCACCGGGTGGCCGATGGTCCCATGCTCCTCCAGGACCAGGGTCGAGAGTCCGAGCGATGCTGCCCGTTCCGCCGCCGCCGCTCCGACTGGGCCGGCACCGACCACGACGCAGTCATAACGCTCCATCTGCTTTTTTATTGGCGTTCCTCCTCAATAACGGTGTGTGACGCCCGGTCCTCGTAGCGTAAGGCCTTCCTCGTATCCTGTTCGACAGGGATCAAAGCGAAGGGAACGGCCAGGTACCCGATGCTTCAGAACGAGTGAACGTCCGAGGGCATTCATGATGATCCGGCCGGCACCCGTGACGGGCCAGGCCTCTAAAACGAGCGCTATCTGCATCATCTCGCTCCGCCAGAGGATAGGTGAAGATGTCGTCCACGCCGGTGCGCCCCCCATGCTCAGACGTCGACCGCGTGCGGAAGGTCCGGCTCCAGAGAGTCTCCAATCAGTACCTTTTCCTTTGCTTCTTCCCATGACTGATCCAAACCGACGAAAGGCCCTGGATAGAGGAAGGCCATCGGCCCACCGGTCCTGGTCTCGAACTCCTCGAGAACTTCAGGGTGTGTCGAGTTGGTGGCCTGGGTTCATCGCATCGCAATGATCCCGTAGAAAAAAAGTGAGCCCGGATCACCGCGTGACGGTGATTCCCCGGCCTTTGATCCGGCGGCGGGACATGATTTCGATGACCCGGTCCGCTTCGGCCTCGGGGACCTCGATGGAGGACCGATCGTCGTCGACCTGGATCAGCCCGAAGAGTTCCCCCGCGATCCCGGTCTCTCCCGCGAATGCCCCGAGGATGTCACGCGGTCGCACATTCTGGTTCCGGCCGGCTCCGATAACGAGTCGAACAGTCCCCGGCGTCGCTCGCGATCGTCCTCCCTGCTCGCCAGGCCCGGCCGCCTCGTCGTTCTGGAGGCGGAGGAGGGCGGCTGCGATCTCAAGGGAGCTGAAACCCTCGAGCATCAACCGTTCGAGCCTCGTGATGTACCGCTCGAGCCCGCCTTCGGCGATCACCCGGCGCAACCTGTCCTCGAACATATGCGTTCGGACTTCCTCGACATCGGCGAGGCTCGGTATCTGCCGCTGGACGATCCTGGTCTTCGTGTATTTCATGATATCCCGGAGCTTCCAGTGCTCACGGCCGGTGACAAAAGTGAATGCTTGCCCGGTCCGTCCGGCCCGACCAGTCCGGCCGATCCGGTGGACGTAATACTCCTCGTCCTGCGGGAGATCGTAGTTGAAGACCGTCGTGATCTCCTCGACATCGATCCCACGGGCAGCCACATCGGTGGCGACGAGCAGGTCGATGGCGCCCTGGCGGAACCGGGCCATCACACGGTCGCGCTGGTTCTGCTTCATGTCTCCGTGCAGTCCCTCGGCTGAGTATCCCCGCGCGCGAAGCTGCGAAACGACCTCGTCGACATTCCTCTTGGTGTTGCAGAAGACGAGCGCCCGTCCGCCCTCGCTCAGGTCGAGGAGGCGAGAGAGGGCTTCGAGTTTCTCGTTCTCGCGCACCTCGAAGTAGACC
>CAYLUL010000077.1:0-8247 GCA_964386835.1 uncultured Methanospirillum sp. | reverse complement strand
TCGTCGCGCTGGCGAAACGCGAGGAAGAGGTGTGGGTGCCGGGTCTGTCGGTCCCCATTCCCCTTGCGCGGAGCTCGAAGGGGAGTCTGTACCTTCAGGAAGTCCGTGACGAAGCCCACCGGTTTGCCATCACCTACAACCGGAACCTGAGAAAGAAGGCGGTGCTCCAATGACCGATCAACAGTTCAAACTCGTCGCCCCGTTCTCGCCGGCGGGATCCCAACCGACGGCGATCTCCTCGCTCGTCGAGGGTGTCAGCGCGGGTGAGCGGTTCCAAACCCTCCTCGGGGTAACTGGATCGGGCAAGACGTTTACGATCGCGAACCTGATCGAACAGGTCCAGCGCCCCACGCTCGTTATCGCACACAACAAAACGCTCGCGGCGCAGCTGTACAACGAATTCCGGGACTTTTTCCCCCAGAACCGGGTCGAGTACTTTGTCTCGTATTATGACTACTACCAGCCCGAGTCCTACATCCCGCAGCGTGACATGTACATCGAGAAAGACATGGCGATCAACCCGAAGATCGAGCAGATGCGGCTCGCCGCGACCGCATCGGTTCTCTCTCGCCGGGACACGATCATCGTCGCCTCGGTGTCATGCATCTATGGTCTCGGCAATCCGGTCAACTTCCGCGACATGGGGTTCGAGCTCCGGGTTGGCGATCAGATCAGGAGAGCCGATCTTCTCCACAGGCTCGTTGATATCCAGTTTGAGCGAAACGACGTCGAGTTGATGCCAGGCCGTTTCCGGGTGCGTGGCGATACGGTCGATATCGTGCCCGGGTATTTCAACAACATCATCAGGATCGAGACCTATGGCGACCAGATCGAGCGCATCGTGGAGGTCGATCGGACGACCGGGCTCGTCCATGAACGCATGGATTACTTCTATGTCTACCCGGCACGGCACTATGTGATCCCGGCGGAGACCCGGTCGCAGGCGATCGAGACGATCCGGGAGGAACTCGAACAACGCCTGCCCGCTCTGGGCCCCCTTGAAGCGCACCGTCTTCAGCAGCGAACCCTCTTCGATATCGAGATGATCGAGGAGACCGGGAGCTGTAAGGGCATCGAGAACTACTCCCGCCACTTCGACTTTCGTCGCCCCGGGGAGAAGCCGTACTGCCTCCTCGACTACTTCCCTGAGGACTTCATGATGGTGATCGACGAGTCCCACCAGACGATCCCGCAGGTCCACGGGATGTACAAGGGCGACCGCTCTCGCAAGACCTCACTCATCGACTACGGGTTCCGCCTGCCGTCAGCCTATGACAACCGCCCCCTCAAATGGGAGGAGTTTCGAGACTATATGCGGCAGGTGATCTTCGTCTCCGCCACCCCCGGTGACTTCGAGCAGCGCATCTCGTCTCGCCTGGTCGAACAGATCATCCGCCCCACCGGGCTTGTGGACCCGCCGGTCGAGGTCCGCCCGCTCGATGGCCAGGCTCTCGATGTGATAGAAGAGGTGAAGAAGACCGTGGCGAAGGGCGAACGTGCGCTCGTCACCACGCTCACCAAGCGGCTCGCCGAGGAGCTCTCCGACTGGCTCGCCGAGCGGGGAATCCGAACGCGCTACCTCCACTCCGAGATCGATACGATTGAGCGGACCGAGATCATCCGCCAACTCCGCCTGGGACGGTTCGACGTCCTGGTCGGGATCAACCTGCTCCGCGAAGGACTCGATATCCCGGAGGTCGGGTTTATCGGTATCCTGGACGCGGACAAGGAGGGTTTTCTTCGCGACGCCCGTTCCCTCATCCAGACGATCGGGAGGGCCGCACGGAATGCCGGTTCCCGCGTGGTGCTCTACGCGGACCGTTCGACGGACTCGATCCGGGTCGCCCTTGCTGAGACCGAGCGCCGTCGGCAGATCCAGCTGGATTTCAACCAGGAGCATGGCATCGTTCCACAGACGATCAGTAAGCCGATCCGCGCCCAGGAGGGGGATATCAAGGATGCGAAGCACGTTCCCAAGAGCGAGGTTCCGGCTCTCATTGTTGAGCTGGAGGCGGAGATGCGTCGTGCTGCAGAAGAACTCGACTTCGAACGGGCGATCGCCCTCCGGGAGCGGGTCAGGCAGCTCCAGAAAAGGGCGGAGGGGAACTCCGAATCCTCCGAAGAGAGGCCGAAAAGCCGTCGCTCCCGATCACGACAACCGAGGGTCTGAGTACTCTTCAGATGAGGGGGGTGGGTGTTCGCCCGGGATTCTCCGGTAGCGGCCCTCCCTTCACCAGGAGCGGCATCGTCGTCGCAGCGAGCTTGGCCATCACGAGGGCCTTCCCCCGGGGGGTGAGAGCGAAGATTGGGACACCCGTTCCCCCCTGGACCAGGGCATGCACCCGTGCCGCCTCGTGAATGGTGCCCGATGCGCAGGCGGTCACGATATCGGCCACCATGACGACGCGATCCGCCTCTTCGTGAGAGAGCCCGGTGGTGTGCACGGCAATGATCAGGGCATCGGGTGCCGCCTCGCGGACCTCCTCTGCCATCCGAGGGCCGGCTACGGTGACGGCGATCCGGGTCTTTCCGTTCTCAAGAGCCGCGCGGGCACCGGCCACCTGGTCGATCGCACCGGTCTCGGGGAAGAGGGAGAACCCGCCCTGCTGCCGAATCCGTTCGATCACCGGAGGGTAGGGGGTGGTCGAGACGAGGCCCGACATGCGCCCTCCGATCCCCTGGACCAGTTCGGGCGTCGAGACGACCACGGTGCCCGCCCCATCGCAGGCGAGCACCGCAGCGTTGATCAGCCCGGACCTGAGTCCCTCCATCATCAATTCAGACGCGCCGAAGAGGACGAAGTCGGTCTCCGAGAGGACCTCACGTGCCGGAGTGCACATCCCGAAACTCCTGATTCGCGCCTCCATGTTCGCCCGGATCGCGCTCGGAGCCATCTCGGCGACCGGTACGGCAAACCGCCGTGCGAGGGGGCAGTCCCGGATCACAGGCTCGCCAACCTCTACCACGCAGCCCTTTCGGATCACGACTCGCGTCCTCCCGATTGCCTCAATCACGTGCTCATCGTTGTCCGGGTACTCCATCTCCTCCATATTCAACAGGTTTGAGCGCTCATGGGTATTGAATGAACGGAGGTCGGATCGACGGGGTGTTCGTGGGCGCACGAGACATCCTCATCCGAGTTCGGGCACGTCAATCCGGCTTCGAAGGGCGGGGCGGGATGCGCCTCGCAGAGGTCGACGTCGCGCGGGCGATGGCGCTCCTGATGATGATCGTCTACCACCTCCTCTTCTCCATCAGGTACCTGGGCATCGCGGAGATCGAGGTAGTAACAGGGTTCTGGCGGTGGTTTGCCTACGCCACCGCCGCACTTTTCGTCCTGATCGCCGGTCTCTCCCTGACCCTCTCTGAGAGCGCTCAGCGGCGCCGCGGCGCGACACCCCGCGAAGTCGTGGTGCGGATTGCCAGGCGGGGGGTCGAGCTGATCGGGTGGGGGCTCGTAATCACGGTGGTGACGAGGGTCGCGCTCGACCAGGGGATGATCCTCTTCGGCATCCTTCACCTGATTGGGCTGGGGACGCTTTTCGCGATCCCGTTTCTCCGTCACCCCACGATTGCGTCGGTGGTCGGTCTCGTCTGCATCGGGCTAGGGCCCGTAGTCTCGACCATCCCCGGTCCTATCTGGCTAGCCTGGCTCGGGTTCCACCCGGTTGACTTCGTCTCGCTCGATTACGTCCCGGTCCTACCCTGGTTCGGCGTCCTGCTGATCGGAGTCACTCTCGGTCGCCTCCTCTATCCCGAGGGGGAACGACGCTCCTGGATCGGCTCCGTCCCTTCCTGGACTGGCCCGATTTCATGGATCGGTCGTCACACCCTTGCGGTCTACCTGCTCCACGAGCCTGTGATCCTGGCGGTCCTCATCGCCTGGCAACACTTCGCCTAGTCCTCGCCCTCAACGGCGAGGAGGAGCGCCTTTCGGATCATGAACTCGGTGTATCGTCCTGCCGGTTGTTCGTCGTCTGAGAGCGGGTGTCTTCGAGCGGCGATCTCTTCACGCCGAGACCGTGCACGGCAGTAGCGGTCGCCTTCTCGGACGCGCTCTAACAGATCGACGAGGTCTCGCCCGTTCACCGCCAGCCGCTCCTCACCTTCGTGCTCCTCTTCGCGGAGGGTTACTCGGACCCCTGCCTGTTCCAGTGCCGGGCGCACCGCCTCCACGACCTCGTGGAGAGAGAGGCCCGTGTCGGACGCGATCACCCCGCTTCTCGTCAATCCTGGCTGATGTCGCCACAGGAGGTCGAATTTGTTTGCCGTATCCACGCTGCTCACTCCTGGACGAACCGGAGTGATGCGGAGTTCATACAGAAACGGCGGCCCGTCGGTGGCGGCCCATCGGAAAAGACATGCCCGAGATGGGCGTCGCATCGGCGGCAGAGGACCTCGACACGTACCATTCCACCCGACCGATCCGTCTCCTCGTAGACGTTCGAAGGGGAGATTGCCCGGGAGAAACTCGGCCAGCCTGTCCCTGAATCGTACTTATCCCGGGAGTCGAAGAGGTCGATTGCGCAGCAGGCGCAGCGGTAGATGCCGGACCGCGTATTCGCGAAGTACTCATTATGAAAGGCTGGTTCGGTCCCCTTTCTCCGGGCCACCAGGTACTGTTCAGGGGTCAGGCGCCGTTGCCACTCCTCGTCGGACAGATGACAGCGCTGCATCGGAACGGTCCGCCCCTCTGAACTGATGAAGATTGGAACCTCTTCTGCCATGCGTGAAGAATGGAGCAGCGTCTACTTGAAGAGATCGTCAGAGCCCGAGCTTCGACGCCGTCTCCCGGCAGAGCGTGGCCTCGTCACGCCTTCCCAGCGTCTCCATCACCTCGGCGACGAGCGCCCAGGTGGTTGCCCGCTGTGGATCGAGGTCGAGGGAACGTTCGAGTGAGACGAGCGCCTCTTCGAACCGGTCAAGCACCTGCTGCATCATCCCCCGCATCAGCCATGCTGTCGGGTCTTCAGAATTGATGTCGAGTGCGGCGTCGAAGCACCAGCAGGCCTTCTCGTGCTGCTCCTGGTCCATCAGGTCGAATCCGCGTCGGAGCCATTCATCGAACCGGTTTGCGCGGATCTGCGACGCGAGCTCGATCAGTTCGAAGGCCTCCTTCTCGCGGCCCAGGCGATGAAGTGCCTTCGCCGACGCCCTGAGCGCCGAGCTGTTGTCCGGTTCACGTTCTCGTGACGCCTCGAAACACCAGAGAGCACGGGCAGGATTGCCTGACTCGAGCAAGTCCAGACCCCGATGGAGCCAATCGGCTGCGGTGTCTCCTCCGGCAGCCTCTGCATCCTCATCGATCTGGAGGGCGTAGATTTTCGAGTACTCCATCAGAATCCCTCCTCACGGATCGTACGAGTGGTGCCTAGAAAAACCTGTTCCCTCTCTCCGGGCATCGGGTTCTGCGAGCGGCAGAGGCGGTTTCCTGCTGCCCGGTGCGGCGGTGGACGTCCCGACACCGTGCATCACCCTGTCACCGGTGCGGAGACGCTGCGGCCGATGCCCGTCGTCCCCTGATGGCTGAGAGGAGTGTTGAGAAGGTTGCGAGGCCGGCTCCTGTAAAGAAGATGACGCCGATCGCCCCGGCCACCAGGGTAGGTTCGGCCTCAAGGACTGGCCCGGAATGCCCCCCGGCAAGGAGAAGGACACTCAGGAGAATCGAGCCAATCGAGACGCCGAGCGACATCCCCAGGTTCCTCCCCGCCGCCGTGACGGCCGAAGCGAGCCCAAGCCGGCGGGAGGTGACCGCGTTCATCTGGTCTGTATTGTTGGGAGACTGAAAGAGGGCAGCCCCAAATCCGATCAGCACGAACGCTCCGAGGATTGGGAAGAGGAGGCCTTCGATGGCCGCGATTCCGGCAGCGATGTAGCCGATGGCCACGAGTCCCATCCCTAGAGCAGCGAGGTACGGGTAGTGTGTCCGGTCGTAGAGCCACCCCGAAACTGGAGCCGTGACGGCCATCGCACTGGGAAGCACCAGGAAGACAAGGCCGACTGTCCCCGGGGACAGCCCCATGACCAGCTCGAAGTAGAAGGGGCCAACCAGATTCAACATGAAACTCGCAACGAAGAAAAGGAGCATCGCACCGACAGGCAGGATGTAGAGGGGCTCGCCGAGCAGGGACAGGTCGACGAGAGGGTCGGGTCGTCGTCGCTCGACCTGGACGAAGGCGACCGTTCCAGCCACCGCGATGAGCGCGTAGAGAATCGAGACGAGGTCGAATGTCGTGCTATCAGCAAGGTGACCGAGGCAGAGCATCAGCCCGGAGAGGGCGATGCCGAGCGTGACAGCGCCGGGCAGGTCGAACGATGGGAGATCGGGCCTCGTGTGATCTCGCGGCAGGATACGGAGTGCTCCG
Source organism: uncultured Methanospirillum sp. (assembly GCA_964386835.1). Lineage (GTDB taxonomy): Archaea > Halobacteriota > Methanomicrobia > Methanomicrobiales > Methanospirillaceae > UBA288. The sequence goes on along the minus strand of CAYLUL010000077.1, from coordinate 1,882 downwards.
GTAACGACCACGACGCCGATAGGCAGGTTGACAAAGAAGACCGACTCCCACCCGTAGGTCTCAACCAGGAGCCCGCCGAGTACCGGTGCGGCGATCGAGGCGATCGCAACGGTGGAACCTAGGTATCCGAGGGCACGGGCTCGTTCGGCGAATGGGAACGCATCGATAATGAGCGCATTTGAGAGCGAGAAGACCATGGCACCACCGGTTGCCTGCACCATCCTCGCCGCGACCAGAAACGGGAGTGACGGAGCGAGACCACATGCGCCCGAAGCGAGGGTGAACAGGACCAGGCCCGAGATGAAGAGGGGTGTCCTTCCGATGAAATCAGCGAGCCTTCCTGCCGGCAGGAGCAGGACGGTCATGGTCAAGAGGTAGGCGGTGATTATCCACTGCGTGGTGTCAAGGTCAACGCCGAACCGGGCGGTGATGGTCGGGAGGGCGATGGAGACGACAACCCCGTCGAGCACCGCCATGAATACCCCCGCAAGCACGACCGCGAGCAGAAGATGCCGGTTCGGCGGGCGCGGGGTTTCCATGCACACCATCATCGACACTCCAGGAGATAAGCCCGGTGTTCTCGTCCGACGCGGCAGGATTACCTGGTAGGCCATCGACCTCCTGTATATGCCACCTGGGGTATGGGACGATGACTATCAGCGACGGGGGAGGCTGTATCGCGGAGAGGTCCGCCTCCCGACGGTTCCCCCAGGAGCCCGGGTGATCGATCTCGGGTGCGGGGATGGGCGCGCCCTGTACGCGCTTACCGGGCGGTGTTCTTCGGCCGTTGGCGTCGACTCGGCCCGTTCGGCACTCGCCCTCTGCCGGGAATCGCGCCAGTTCCCCCCCCTGGACCTTGTCCTTGCTGATGTCGGGTGCCTCCCGTTCCGGGACCGATCCTTTGACCTGGTCCTGCTGTTCCACGTGATCGGCCATGGATACCAGGTCGAGCGGTCCAGCATCGCATCCGAGGTGGTACGGATGTGTGCCCCTGGGGGCCAGATTCACCTTCGAGTCTTCTCGAAGGAAGATTTCCGTGCGACGAAGGGTGACCTGGTTGAGGATGGAACCCGCCTTCGAAAGAATGGCCTTCTGACGCACTATTTTTACGGAGGACGAGGTTGCCTCACTCTTTCCTGGTATGACGCCGTTGAATCTCGAAACAGTCCGGTGGTCGCTCAGAATTCGCGGCGCGTCTCTCATGCGGGCGGAGATCCAGGCGGTCTTCCGGCGTCCTTCTGACCTGACTCGTGCGCCTGTGGAATAGTCGGGTGATGGATCATAATGCATAAATGCCTAATCCGGTCAATTTATATAGCGATGTCTCCCGCTCACCGTGGGAGGCACCGGATGGAGAGTTATGTCACTCAATTACCGCACGATCCTCTGCCTCGTCTGCCTCGCAGCGGTGGGGATGCTCTTCGTGGCCGGGTGCACCACCCAGGCCCCGTCTGGCAGCACCACCCCTGCGCCTGCAGCGTCTTCTGCACCGACGATGAACAACACGATCCTGAAGATCAACAACAACCAGGCACCGAACGTGACCTCCACAGCCGCTGCCGCGACCACCGTTGCGGCCCCGATCGGCGCTGGAAACATCACGATCCCGGTCAACAATTCGTCCGTTCCCGCCCTCCCGGCGATCAACATGACCGTTCCGGCGATCAACGTCTCGGTCCCGAAGTAAGGCTCGAACACGGTGACGGCGGCGGCTTTGAGCCGGCGACGTCCATCCCCCAGTTTTTCGCCAGTTCTCTTTCGACTCTTCATTTCAGGTTGGCGTGGCAGAGTCTCGAATCGATCCTTCCCCCGATGGTGTGACGGTCAGTGATCGTTGTCGAGGTCGCTTCCTCCCTGCACCCCCGGCATAGGTTTGATCGTC
>CAYLUL010000076.1:7622-8287 GCA_964386835.1 uncultured Methanospirillum sp. | reverse complement strand
CGTGACCGAGGGCGGCCGGTGCCGGCGGCTCGTGGGCGACGAGCCGACCGTGCTCGGCGACCTCTTCGGCCTGGTCGAGACTATCGACCCCGACGTGATCCTCTTCCCGAACGCGGACACCTGGACGGAGCGGCTCGTCGCCGCCGCAGAGCGGTACGGGATCGAGACGACGTTCTCGCGAACCGGTCGCTACGTCGCGCTCGGCTCGCGGTCGTACTTCTCGTACGGGCGGATGTACCACAAGCCGAAGGCGATGATCCCGGCCGGGCGCGTGCTGATCGACACCGAACAGTCGTTCACGTACCGGGAGGGAGGGCTCTCCGGCGTGCTCGTCGCGGCCCGGATCACCGGCCTCTCGCCGAACCGGACGGCGCGGGTGACGCCCGGGACGCTGATCTCGTCGTTCGAGGTCTACGCGGCGCTCTCCCAGGGGATCGCCGTGCCATGCCAGAAGGCCGACGCCGAGGGAGTGAAGACTCTCGCGGCGCTGAAGGCGGCAGACCGCGGCGGCATGATGTTCCAGCCGGAGCCCGGTGTCTTTGAACGGGTCCATCAGGTCGACTTCACCTCGCTCTACCCATCGATCATCGTGAAGCACAACCTCTCGCCCGAGACGGTCGCGCACCCCGAACGGCCCGGGTTTCTCGCGGAGTGCCTGGGGCCGC
>CAYLUL010000076.1:0-7612 GCA_964386835.1 uncultured Methanospirillum sp. | reverse complement strand
GGTGTTGCAGCGACAGAATTAGCCATCATGGCTGGTGCTGATCGCGTCGAAGGAGCTGGCGGAGTCGATGGGCTACGCGGTGCTGCACGGGATCACGGACTGCCTGTTCGTTCAGGGCGAGCCCGTGGACGGGCTCAGGGCCGCGATCGAGGCGGCGAGCGGGTACCTTATGGAGGTGGAGACCTTCGACTGGGTGGTCTTTTTGCCGCAGAAGAACGGTACGGGGGCGTACACGTGGTACTACGGCCGGCTCGAGGACGGCGAGGTGAAGGTCCGGGGGATCATGGCCCGGCGGGGCGATTGCCCGCCGTATGTGCAGCGGTTCCAGGAGGCGGCGCTGACGATGATGGGCACGGCGCGATCTATTGGGGAGCTGCACGCACTCGCACCCGAGGTCGAGGAGGTCTACCGGCGGTACGCTGACGGTCTCGCGTCGGCGCCGGTCGAGGACCTGGTGGTGAAACGGCGGATCTCGACGGTGAACTACACGCGGAGATGCCCGGAGCGAGGGGCGGTCGCGTCGTACCGGCGGGCCGGTGTGCCCGTGGCGCCGGGGATGACGATCCGGTACGTGGTCCGGGACGCCCGGGCCGGTCTGGCTGACTGCGCCTGGGAGGCGGAGCACGCGGACCGGGCATACTACCGCCAGATCCTGGCGAAAGCATGGGGCGAGGTGGCCGTGGGGCTCGGCCGGCCGGCTGTTCAGAGAGAGTATGCTCCGCTGGCGTAGCCCCAGGCAGTCAGGAGAAATCGAGAAGAGGTGATCATCAGATGACAGAGACCACACTGGAAGATCGAGTCGTTGCGTTCATCACGGCGCGCGGTGGTGACGGCGAGCACGAGCGGGCTGATCTCCAGGACTTCTGACGGAGCGAAGAGCGCCAGGGAGATGATCTCGTTGGCCGTCACGAAGAGCACGAAAGAGATGACACTGGCGACATACGTCTCCATGGCATGGAGCCCATGGGGAAATTCGGCACTCTTCTGCTTGGAGATGAACAGATCAGGGAGATGAGCCCTCGAAACCGAAGAGAACGGTGAGGAATTGACAGCATCGGCCCGAAGTGAAAGGCACAGGTGACGAACGAGAGAGGACGCGTGATCAGGACAGGTCCTGTGCTCACGAACAGGGAGACGAGTGCTACCCGGTAGAGGACAACCGAACTTTCTTCCTGGCGACGTTCCCCTGGTCACTCGCTTCCCGTCAGGGTTTCGCACCGCACGATCAGGAACCCGACGAATACAGACCTGCCGTGCTGACGGGTGTCTGATCCGCAGCGCTGGCAGGATATCAAGGGTGCCTGGTGGGTCACGAGCGACCACGGTCCTCGACACAAAAGATGAAATGTCTCTCGGGCCCATTCTGCATCAACCATTCAAGGATGGTTGAAAACAGGGAGCTGTCTGTATGAAGAAGGGAATTATCACTGATATCGAGACTGCGACGACAGAGAACACGGACTTTCGCCGTGTCCTGTACACGGGCAAGTACATCCAGCTCGTCCTGATGAACCTCCGGCCGGGCGAGGAGATCGGCATGGAAGTTCACGATGACGTCGACCAGTTCTTCCGTTTCGAAGAGGGTGAAGGCAAGGTCGTGATCGACGGCGTCGAGACGGCAGTCAGAGACGGCAGCGGCGTGGTCGTCCCGAGCGGAGCGATGCACAATGTCGTCAACACATCAAAGACGGCAAACCTCAAGCTCTATACGATCTACGGGCCTCCTGAGCACCTGGACGGGACCATCCGCCAGACGAGGAAAGAAGCCCTCGAGAACGAAGAGCACTTCGACGGAAAGACCACCGAGTGAGTCTGCCGGCCCTCCTTCGGGCCTGGGGTGCGAGCGGGATGATCCCCCGCACCACTCACTTTTAACAAGCGACGTCCGCCAGCCGTCATCCCTTTTCCTCACGTGGACCGGCCTCGGATAGCCGACGCTTGAGTTTTCATCGTGGTGCGAAGATCTTCCACGGTGCCCGGAACAGGCGGGAAAGGACAGGGTGTAGATCTTCGACACCACGGTCAAACGCCGGCTCTGCCTGCCGTTGTTCCTCGTTGCCCTCCCCGAACCGTCCTTTGACTGGGAACTCATCGATCCGCTCGACGCTTCCTTCGGGGCTGAAGCGTTCCTGGTCCCAACCACTCACGATGAGGATACCTGCTGGAAACCCGGTGCAGGACGGGAGGTGATGACGGGATTTGGTTCGGGAAAACCGACCGGCGCCTGTCGTCAATCGCATGACCGATAGGGCATGGCATACACGACACGGGAACCTATTTCGTCGGCAGGGACGACCACTCTCCGGTGACGATTGGATGGAAACGGAGTCCAGGCTGGACCTGATGGACCATGAGGAGCTGCACGAGTACCTCGCGTTCCTCCTCTGGCACTACCGGGTCGTCGATGCGTTCTGGTTTATCGAGACGGCAGCGGCATCCGGACAGGAGGCGGCTGAAGAGATGAACGAGCGCGTCTGGGGCCGTGTCGCCGGGATGGCCGCGAAAGACCTGCGCCGCCGGTTCGGAATTGAGCAGACTGGCCTTGGCGGGTTCGTCGAGACCCTGCGGCTCTTTCCCTGGGCGATCATCGTCGGGTACGTGATCGAGGAGCGGAAGGACGAGGTCCGGATCTCGGTCCCGTCCTGCCCGTCTCAGGAGGCCCGGCTCCGTCGCGGGCTCGGTGAGTATGTCTGCCGGGAGATGCACCGGGCGGAGTTCACCGCCTTCGCCCGCGAGGTTGACCCCCGGATCCGGGTCGAGTGCATCCATGCACCCCCCGACCCCCATCCGCCCGATGAGTTCTGCGCCTGGCGGTTCACCCTCGCCTCTGTCGACTGAGCACCCTAAAAGGGGAGGGGGGAGCGCCCGGCAAAAGCCACGGTCCTGCCTTCCCGCTTCTTTCTCGTCGATCGAACACCGGGACGCCACGTCCCGTGATCGTTGACGGAGAAAGTGGGCCCATGACGCCGGTGGAGAACGTCCTGGACCCCGGCGCTCTCAAGGTGACGATCGCCCGGCCCCGGGATAGGTGATCAGGACCCCGTCACCATCAGAATGATCGTAATCGCTGTCATCGATACGAGCAGCAGAAGCATGGTCCCGAACCCGGGGGGATAGATCACCGCGGTCACCCCGACGAGTATGGCAGCGCCCAGGGTCTCGATCACGGCGAACAGTGCAATGCGGCGCGGGGTCAGATGGTGGAATGGAAAGTACATGGGTCTTCACCCCCCCGTCGTCAGAATAGGTTCGAGCGGTCGTCCAAAGACCCGGTGAAAGGGCTCAATCTGGTCCTCGATCGAGAACCGTTCCAGGTGACAGTCCTCGTCGCTCGTGATCAGGAGGCGGACCCCTTTTCCGTGGGATTCGAAGACGGCTGATGCGACGAGCCCCGTGTGGGTCCGGTCGAGGCTCTCTGCTAACCGCAGAAGGATGGCGAGGACCAGGACAGCTCGCCGATCGGGTACCGACACGGCAGAGAGAATCGCACTCCGCCGACCCGGGAACTTCTTGCGGTGGAGGCGCGCGACGGTGCCCAGGACCATCACCTCGCGCTCGTCAAACCCGAGCAGTTCCGCGTGTGCAATGATGTACTGCGAGTGGGCGTGGTGGTTCGAGAACGAGATGAAGGTACCGCAGTCGTGAAGGAGCGCAGCGTACTCCAGGAGTTCGCGCTCCTCCGGGCCGAGACGATGGATCCCGATCTCACGCCCGGAGTCGAAGAGTTGCTGGGCGAGTCGACGGACCTGGCTCGTATGCGCCTCCGCGCACCCGCAGACACGGCGGAGACGATTGACCGACTCTTCCCGAACTGAGAAGGCGCCCTGTGGTGGGAGATACCCATGGCGCGAGAGGTAGTCGAAGAGGAGCCCCTCTTTGAGCCCACGTCGGGTGGTCGTCACCGATTCGAGTGTGAGGTGATCGACGATCGTCTCGAGGATTGCAGCGCCCGGCACGATGATGTCAGCCCTTCCAGGGTTGATCCCGGGTACGGCCCGGCGCTCATCGAGGGAGAGAACGAGCAGGTGACGTGCCGCCCGAACGAGCCCCTCTCGGGTCACGCGGGTGAAGGGGCCCGTCGAACCGGGGTCCGCCAGCCGGCCGGCGATCTCGGCAAGGTTCTGGATCGTCCCTGAGGCGCCGATCACCCGGTCAAACCGGTGCTCCGCGACCCCCTCAAACTGCCGGAAGAGGGCGGAGCGGCAGTACTCACGCATCGCGCGGTATTCGGCAGGAGTATAGGCACCGGAGGGATTTTTCGGAGGGTAGAGGGAGTGGAGGCGAATGGAGCCGAGCCGGGCGCTCGCGACATACTGGTGTGAAGCGGCGTCTCCGACAACGATCTCGGTGCTCCCTCCGCCGATGTCGACGACGAGTACCGAATCGCCGTCGAGAGATAGGCCGCTCGTAACACCGAGAAAGATCAGGCGCGCCTCCTCTGGACCCGATACCACGTGCACGTCGAGGTTTGCCTCATGACGGAGGCGTTCGAGGAAGGCCGTCTGGTTACGCGCATCCCGCGTCGCCGACGTGGCTATCGCGATGATCTCGCCAGCGTGAAAGGATCGAGCAAGGTCACCGAACCGCCGGGTAACGGCGATCGCACGGTTCATCGCCTCGTCCGAGAGCCGCTCCCGCGAGCCGCCGGCGGCGAACTCCCCCTCACCGAGCCGAACCGTCGCCTTCTGCTCTGAGAGGACGGTAAACGAACCCCCGGTGCCGATACGGACCACGAGGAGGCGGACGGAGTTCGTCCCGATGTCAATGAACCCTACGGTCTCTTCCATCAGAACCACTCCCAGGTGATCTGGCACCGCCGTTCACTCGTCGCCTCGAGAAGGTTGGCCTTGGAAAATGAATTGGACTGGACCTCCACGGTCGGTCTCCGAGTGCGGCACCGGACCCGGATCGTATCGGGGCCGATCTCACACCACACCCCCTCCACGTCCTGCTGGTGGGACCGGTCAAGCCCGTCCGCGAGGCGGAGGATACCGCCAAGCCAGCAGACTGTGGCACGGGCGGATAAATCAAGCGCGGCGTAGAGGGGATGTTGACCCAGGTCGGGAAGCCCCTTCCGGTGGTACCGCGCGGTGAGCGCCACCGTGATGCGATCGTCCGGCCCGAGCGGAAGGGTGGTGTCGTCCCGGATACGCTCGCAGCTCCGACGATGATGACCGCGCCGTCCGTCACGCCATCCAATGTCGTGGAGGAGACCGGAAGCCGCGAGCAGCTCGCGCTCCCCCGGTTCGAGGGAGTGGAGAGGGGCAAGGGCGTCGAAGAACTGGAGCGCGAGCCGGGTCACCTGCTCGCTGTGCGCACGATCGGTCTCATCGAGCAGCGGGCTCGCCCTGACCGCCTCGACGATTCCGGGCTCCCCTGGCATCATGCCACGCCCCGTTCATGATCATGGACGAGGGCGAATCGTTTCACCAGGTGTTCGAGAAACCGCTCCTGGTCAAGGCGGTTCCACGCGTTGAGTGCCGTTCCGTGGAGACGAGCCCGCTCCGAGCGACGGTCCTCGAGGAGAGCGGTTACCCCTTGTTCGATCCCAGGAATGAGACCCTCATTGCCGAAGTACGCGAGGGTGCGCGCCCGTTCCTCTTCGAGAAACCGGGGAAGCCGCTCAATCCAGACATCGCAGTCGTGAAGGTCGCCCAGCACCTCCTGCAGGGCCTTGATCACCTTCACCTCAGAGCGGAGCTCGTCCTCGAAGAGCGGCCCGTAGGTCTCGAGCGTGTACCTGAGACGTTTGGCCGCGATTCGCATCGCGTGGTGATCAGCGAGGCGGGCGGGATCGGCGAGAGCGGGGGCGAGGGCGGCAAGCGCGTCGGCCCGAACGGCGACGGCCTCCTGCGCCGCCGACGACACGAAACCAGAGGGTTCCGACGCACAGGGCGCCGGGCTCCACCGCTCCACCCGTCGAGCAAGCCGCTCTGTCATCCGTTCGAGGACCATGGAGTCCTCGAGGCGATCGAGGCCACGGATCACATCGGGCTGAAGCGCTTCTCGCTCCTGGACGAGCCGCAGAAGCAGGCACTGGACCCCCATCCTCTCCCCGGAGCTCCGCATTCGTTCGCCTGAAAAAGGCTTCTCGTCCGGGCTGGTGACGACGGGCTCGAAGCCCTCCGGCGGGCCGAAGGAGAGCGGGTCGATGGTGGTGGCGGGCGGGATGCGGGCGGCGTACGAGGCCAGAAATGCGATCTGCACATCCGCGTCCCGCGCCTCGCCAAGCGCCCGTGTTATACCCCGGACCGAACGGCGCATGCGGCGAAACTCCCGGTCCCTGAGACAGCCTTCGAAGAGGGCGAGGGTGGCTCGGATTCGCCGACTCGCGACACGCATTCGGTGAATATGCTCGATATCCTCCCCCTCGCGTACCCCAGGGATCTCCTTCTTGAGCCGGGGAATGAGAGTGAGCACTCGTTCGGCGAGATAGGCGCAGTGTGCCGTGCCAGCAATCATCATCTTCATCCCTATCCCGACGCTCTCAATCAGAACGTCTCCCGCGTCTTCGGGGTGATCTCGTCGCAAACGGATGGGGTGCACCAGTCGCCCCGATGTTCGATCATCCATGCCTGGGTGTCGAAGGACGTATCCATCCCCTCTGGTGTGGCCCGCTCATACGTGCCGTCAGAGCGCAGGATTCGTGACTGTGCCGTATCGCGGAGGTGAACCAGCAGGATCTGCTCGATCACCGCCCGACGAACCGCGGGGTCAACCAGGGGGAAGAGGACCTCCACGCGTCGGTTCAGGTTGCGCGGCATCAGGTCCGCCGAACCAACGAGGACCTCCTCGTCACCCCCGTTCCGGAAATAGTAGATCCGGACGTGCTCGAGAAACCGGCCGACGATCGAGGAGACCGTGACCAGGTCCGAGATGTCCGGCAGTCCGGGGCGGAGACAGCAGATCCCCCGAACCTGGAGGTCGACGCGGACACCCTCCTGCGATGCCCGGTAGAGAGCGGTGATGCACTCGCGGTCGACGAGGGCGTTCATCTTGAAGATGATGTGGCCGTCCCCGTGCTCCCGGTGGTGCTGGACCTCTCGGTCGATCCGGCCGAGCAGTCCTTCGCGAATCGTGACAGGCGCGACCAGGAGCTCGCGGTACTGATCGATCCGTGCGTATCCGGTCAGGTAGTTGAAGAGGTCCGATACGTCGGCTCCGCATGCGGGACGGCAGGTGAAGAGGCCCAGGTCCGTGTAGATCCGGGCGGTTGAGGCGTTGTAGTTACCTGTTCCGAGGTGGATGTACCGGACGACCATGCACACCTTGGCATGGACCTTCATGTGCACGAGCCCGTAGACGACATGCACCCCGGCGCGTTCCAGAGCACGGGCCCACCCGATGTTGTTCTCCTCGTCGAACCGGGCCTTCAACTCGATCACTGCCGTCACCTGCTTGCCGTTCTCCCTCGCCTCCATCAGGGCACCAACGACCGGGGCATTCTGGCCGACCCGGTAAAGGGTCATCTTGATGGCGAGGACGGCCGGGTCCGTGGCCGCCTCCTCGAGGAAGCGCACGACCGGGTCGAAGGATTCGTAGGGCACGTGGAGGAGCCTGTCATGGGCGCGGAGCTCGTCCCAGATGGTCGTGCCCTCGGGCAGCTCCTCCG
>CAYLUL010000075.1:3725-8311 GCA_964386835.1 uncultured Methanospirillum sp. | reverse complement strand
GACCTCCTCTACCCGTCTCGAGAGACTGCGGACCTCCGAGACGAGGTGGTCCGCTTCTCGCTCCCACTGCTTCGCCCGGACGGCGTTCCGGGCGATCCGATCAGTGCCGATGCCCGAGCGTCGGGCAGTGAGGGATGCCTCAAGTGCCTCCGCCACGTCGAAGAGCAGGGTCGCGTGCGCCAGGGAGATCTCCAGGAGCTCCGCCTGGGCAGAGCGGAAGTACCGCCTGAGCTCCGCACGACATTCGTCCTGGATCAGCATGCGCGGCACACCCCGGGTGAGACCCTCAGACGTGGTCCTGAGCACCCATCTGAGGTACTCCAGGGTCTTGTCCCGCCCGAGAATCCGGTGCAGGGGCTCCCCGTAGCGAAGTGGGATTCGAACTCCGAAGTCGAGGGAGGCAAAGATGAGGCGCTCGCCGCCGAGCTCGAGGAATCCACGATGACCCACCTCCGCTATCGCCGCCCAGTGGAGAACCTGGACCGCGTCCTTGTTCATCGCGAAGGTGCGGAGCTGTTTTCTCGCCCGGTTCCAATCGATCAGGAAGACGATCCGTGCACCCAGGTGCTCCAGGAGGGACCTGCAGTTCTCCCGGTCAACGGCCCGGAATGTCCCGACTGCCAGGTGATACACCCCGCGCACAGCACCCCGTTCGCTCTTACGGGTACGCGTATCAGTCCACTCGAGCTCGAAGGGCTCGAAGAGGGACTGAAAGAATGAGAGCCGGGCCATGTGGACGTCCGTGTACGTGATGGTGACGGTCAGCGCGTCCACGGCGATCACCAGGACGTGGGCATCGGTCAGGCCGATATCGTTCTGGATCACGAGCCGTTCCCCGACGTGCGTGGCGGTTGTCCCGAGACCCGGGTGCCCGAACTTCAACATTTCTGTCCTATGTAAGCCGTCCATGAAGGCTCCGACCAGGTCACGGTCGTCCTCGGTCAGGAGATAGGTCTGCGCCCCTTCGACCGTCTCGTTGGAGAGCTCGGCAAGCAGGCCGTTCAGGGCGCGGTGAAGGTCCATGACGAGAAGATGCGGGCTGTCCCCGAGGCCCCGGTCCCCTGCAGTGATCGCGCTCACCTGGGCGGCGGTTATCTCGTCGGAGATCTCTCCGGGCTCCAGGGTGACAAACTTCCGAAAACGCTGCGCGAATCCCGTTTCTAATTCGGGGCAGGTTCGAAACGGGCGTATCATCACTTCGAGCGAGGTCCGGATACCCTCGAGGACACGGGCCAGGTACGGGACGGCGTATCGCCCCTCCCCGGTCCGGACTGTGCCGACCACGACCCCGTCCAGGACCGGCTCCTCGATACCCGCCGCCTCTCGCTCGGCCCGGAGAGTGGAGGGGGTCTGGCCCGGATGCTCAGCCCGCTGCCGTGCGGTCTGCAGGAGGGAGAAATAGTACTTGACCTGGTCGTTTGCCACCAGGGCGTGCTGGACCAGGGCCGGAAGCAGGATCTCCTGTTCCCCCAGTTCGGCGATGATACTGGCCTTCTCGGTCATCGGTGACCCTCGGGGTAGTCTGGCAGGTCGAGGTGAAAAAGCCGCTGGTCGGGGCTCCGAAAGATGCATACCCGTTCAATCACATCGACCATAGGTGGAAAAACCGTGTTCACACAGGAACTTTCGGTCCAGACCCGGGGTGAGGGGACCATCGTCAACCTGACCCCCATGATAGTTGGGGCAGTCGAGGAGAGGGAGTCCTCGAGGACCTCCGGCACGCCCTTCGGGTGATCGCACCGGACGAACAAGCGTACGCTCACGACGCGGCGTGGGGCGATGGAAATGGCCGGTCACATGTTCGGGCTGCCCTGGTCGGTCCGTCCCTCTCTATCCCGGTAAAAGCCGGACGGCTCATGCTCGGCACCTGGCAGCAGGCAGTCTTGCTCGAACTCGACGTTCGCTCCTCTCGGAGACGCATGGTCGTCGTCTCCATTCAGATGTAGCTGATGAGGAGGTGATCAGACCCACTTGTTGCGGTCGTCGGAAATAATAATGCACCACGCCTCCCGTGAGGATCTCCTCACCAGGAATAACCCGGGTGCGAAAAACAATAGATGGGATGGGGGTGTCGATCTGGTCTGACCGTTGTCAATGGTCACTCGAGTGGAATCGACTCGAGCTGAGAGACCAGTTCCCAGATTCTGGTCCGGGCGTGAACCGGCATATTCGGGTCGTTGCTGATCTCGTCGATCTTCGAGATGGCGGTTGCGGCACGGAGTCCGATCGTCTTCGAGTTGTCGACAAGGACGCTCCTTGTCTCATCGGCAACGCGTCGGATATTGCGTGGGATGGAGGAGTCCTCCATGATATGCTGGAGCATCTGAATGCATGTTCCGATGCTGTCGTCCTGTGCGGTCATTCTGGTAACCCCCTCATTCCGTCGTTATATGTGTCGCATACAACCATAAATAAGTTTATAACCCGTATCTCTCGGTCATGAAGAGCGACGACGAGATTATGGCCGATTGCCTGCTCCGCGGCGGAAAGATGCTCGCACGTGCCTGCCCCGACTGCGGGTGCCCTCTCTTCGAAGTGAAGGGCGATACAAGCTGCATCGTCTGTTCGGCTCATCGAGAGACGGGTACGACTGGTGTCCCCGTGCCTGAACCCAGTGCGCCAGTGACGGAACAGCCTCTCCCATCCGAAGGGGGAACTCCACCCGACGATCTGGAATCTGAGTTGAAGACAACGATCGCCAGCCTTCTTACACGGGTTCGAACCGAGCCTGATCCTGAGCGGTGTCGAACCCTCATGAGATGCGTGAAGGCCGGGTGGGAGCTCCTGGGCTGATCAGGCTCCTTCGCGCACGAACGAGACGATCCGCTGTGCGGTCTTCTCTCCCACCCCTGGGACTGCTTCCAGGGCTTCTTGACTGGCGGTGAAGACACCGAGGACCGAGCCAAACTCATCGAGAAGGAGCCGGGCGGTCCTGGGGCCGACATCAGGGAGGGAGGAGACCACGTACTCCTGCTGCTCACGGGCCGACCGCTGGGTCTTTCGGGGGTGGACCTTTCTCTCTCCATGCGCCCCCTCTTCGCGCCGGGCAAGCACCAGCAGGAGCTCCGCAGTCTCGTTCTCGTCCGCGGTGTAGAGAAGGGTTACCCCCATGTCGACCGCGATCGCAGCAAGAGCGCCCCGGATCGCATTCGGGTGAATGTTTCGCTGACCAAAGAGGTCAGGACCCTCGATCACAAGGACAGGTCGCGGGACGGCGTCCGCGAGCGACCGGAGCTGTCCGAGAAGATCCCGGTCGACGAGCGTGTTCACGAAATCCCGGGTGGTCTTCCGCTCGACGAGCACCCGGTCGCCAATCGCATAGTCCCCGACAGCGAGGTGGGCGATCTCCAGGGCGGCTCCCGCGAGCCGGAGGACCTCAACAACCCGGGACGCGGTCTCCCGGTCGTCTGCCACGACACCTGGACCGTCGGGGATGAACTCGGCCAGTCGCTGCTGGAGGCGATCAGCTCCCTGGTCCGACCCGGGGTCAAGCCTGGCCTGCTCGTCGATCGCCGGGGGGATCCTGAGACGAGCGAGCCCCTTCTGCATCGACCGTTCCCGGGACTGTGAGACGTAGCGGAATGTCTCGTCTGATGTACCGGCCGTCACCAGCACGATGATCCGACCCTCGCCTGACCTGCCGGTCCTCCCCTTCCTCTGGATCGAACGGATCTCAGACGGGACCGCTTCGTAAAAGACGACCAGGTCGGTGGAAGGGATATCGAGCCCCTCCTCTCCAACAGAGGTCGCGACGAGAACCCGGAACTCCCCTGCCCGGAACCGGCGAAGGGTGTCGAGTTGCTGCTTCTGGGATAGGCCCTTCTCCGTGTCGCGCGATGCCTGGCCAACGAACCGTTCGGCCTGGGTTCCTGACGCCGAGAGATACTTTCCGAGCGCGTGGACCGAGTCCCGGTACGAGGCGAAGACGATGATCCTGCTCTCGGGGTCCGAACGGAGTTGCTCTTCGACCACGGACCGGACAAGGGGGTACTTTGGGTGAAGCTCCCCTTCCCATGCGCGTGCTTCCGCGACTAGCTCGACAAAGGTGGGGTCTGCCGCGAGCCGCTGGCTCGCTTTCGATCCTGAGCCGGATGCACCCTCCTCGGCGAGCCGTTCAAGAAAGTGCAAGAGGGCCTCGGAGCCCTGCGACTCGCAGAGAGTGATCCCGTGACGGAGTTTCATCAGCTCTGCGTGAATCGAAGCGGCCTGAAATGCAGACGCGTCCCTGTCGGCGATCCGCTCCTGAATCGCGGCGTTCAGAAGGTTCAACGCCTTCATGGAGAGTCGCTCACGGTCTGGAACCGTGAAGCCAAGACGGCGAAGGCCTTCGAGCCGGGATTCCAGGAGATGGAAGAGCCGGTGCTGAGCCTCGACGAGTTCGGCGGGGAGCTCGACCCGGATGTACTCCAGGGTTCTCTCATGGACGTACGGCGCCACGTCCGGGTCAGTCTCGACTCGGGTCTCGACCTGTGTTATCCCGAGAGTCGAGCAGATGCCGAGCACCTTCTCGTGGTCACCGCCGGGGGAAGCGGTCATGGCGAGGAGGAGCGGGTGTGCCGCCGTTCGGATGTACCATTCGGCGAGGA
>CAYLUL010000075.1:0-3715 GCA_964386835.1 uncultured Methanospirillum sp. | reverse complement strand
TCGCGGTCATCATAGAGGTTGCCTTCGGGATCCACGAGCAGGGAGACGTCATCGAGCGAGTACCGGCCGGCGAGGCAGTCATTCTTGATCACCTGGGGGGTCGCGAAGCAGACACGGGCACGCTCCCATCCCCGGACCCGGTCCGCGGGCGGAGTCTCTCCCGTGAAAAGGATGAATGGGTCCTCTTCCGGGAGCTGGAGGAGGTTGCTGAAGTACTGAAAATGCTGCTCGGCAAGGGGCTTGGTCGGCGCGAGCATCAGCACCCGCGATCCGGGTTCCTTGAGCCGGGAGGCGGCGACGAGGAGGGCGACTGCGGTCTTTCCGAGCCCTGTCGGGAGGACCACCATGGTGTTGCCCTCGAGGGCCCGCATCGCGATTGCAAGCTGATATTGCCGGGCTTCAAGGGCGCCTGGCCGGATCAGCGGGTGCTGTATCTGACTCATTCAAGGTCGTTGAACCGGAGACGGCCCGCGCAGAGCGAGGTGCAGGTCCCGGAAAGGTCGGACCGGGGGAGGCGGACCTGTCGCATGGAGTCGCGATCGCGGAGTGTCACTGTCCCGTCCTCGAGTGAATCGTAGTCGACGGTGACCGCAAATGGAGTCCCAATCTCGTCCTGGCGGCGGTACCGCCGGCCGATCGCGCCAGAGTCGTCGTACTCAGCCATCAGGCCGGACCCTTTCAGCTCACCAACGATCTCCATGGCGAGCCGGTCCATACCGTCACGGCTCATCAGCGGGAAGACGGCAACCTGGATCGGCGCCACCGCGGAAGGAAGCTGGAGAACGATCCGGGTCTCGTCCTGGACCTCTTCCTCGCGGAATGAGTGCTCGAGAACCGAGTAGAGGATACGGTCGATCCCGTAACTCGGTTCGATGACGTGCGGCATCACCTCTTCGCCCTGGACCTCGACCTCGACCTCCCGGACATCGAAGAGGTCCGGTGTGATCTCGATGATATCACCATTGACCTCGATCGAGAATCCGTTCCCGGTTGCAGCGGTCGCCGGGTCGGTTGACGCGATTGCATCGGCCACCTGTTTTGCCGTGCCGCGGAAACGTGGACCGAGCGCCCCCATGCGGGGGACGACACGGGTCTCGCATCGGCGGACCGGTTCAGGATACTGGATGAAGACTGTGAATGGCTCGCCCGAATGACTGGCGTGAGCCCGCAGGTCATAGTCGGTCCGGTCGGCGATCCCGACCGTCTCGACCCAGCCGAAACGGTCTGAGAGGCACTCGGCATCCCAGCAGTCCTCGGCGTAATGGGCCCGTTCATCGGGGAGATGCTGGCGGAACCGGAGCCGTTCGGCGGAGACACCGACCTGGGTGAGGAATTCGTGGGTCAGGGCGAGGTAGTAGGCGACATATTGATTCGCGACCATGCCTGTCCGGACCGCCTCATGCATCGTCATCTCGACCGCGGGGGTGCTGGCGAGCTGGGCTGGGTAACCGAGGAGGGGCATCCGGTATTCTGCGTACCGGGCGAAGTTCGGATGCTCCTTCTTTTTTGGATGCACAAAGATCTCCGCCTCTGCCTGCGTGAACTCACGAAGCCGGATCATACCCTGGCGCGGTGAGATCTCGTTTCGGTACGATTTGCCGATCTGGGTGGCGCCGAACGGCAGCTTGTCCCGGTAGAACCGAAGGAGCCGGGAAAAATCAGTGAAGATCCCCTGGGCGGTCTCAGGCCGAAGGTACCCGGTTCGCTGGGAGCCAGGACCGATCGAGGTCTGGAACATGAGCGAAAAGCCGAAGACGCGCACATCACCGATCGTCTCGTTGCAGGCGGGGCAGGGAAGGTCCGCGAGTTCACGGGCAAGAGACGCTTCGTCAAGGGCAGCGGTATGTTCGCAATGCCCGCCTCCCTCGACCACGTGATCGGCCCGCAGGTACTCGCCGCAGTGGGAACACTGGAACATCTTGTCGGTGAACCCCTTGACATGACCAGACGCGACATAGATCGCCTCCTGGCCAATGGTGGGACACTCGATCTCGTAAAAACCTTCGCGGACCACGAAGAAGCCGCGCCAGGCATCCTCGATCCGCCGTTTCATCATTGCGCCGAGGGGCCCGTAATCGATGAAACCTGCCACTGCGCCGTAGGCCTCCGAGGTCGGCCAGACAAAACCCCGCCGGCGGGCAAGGTCCATCACCCGCTCGTACACATCACCTGCCATGATCGCGTCTCATCATTATTCGACCCCACCATATTAAGGGTGATTTGCCTGTCCTCCCTCCCGCAGGTCACGTGCGGAGATGGGAGGACCCATGATGAACAGAAAAGATATTAACTGTACCCGGCTATGAGATAGAGCTCCCATGATGACCTGTATAAAAGGCTGCCGCATAGTAATGGTATGCGCGGGTTCTGTCGAAATCGGTGAGATTATCGAATAATACGAAATTTTTTGGTCTTTTTCGTTCATGTAACAGAGAAACCTATAAATACCTTACGTAGGCTTATAATAGCGTATCCGGCAGTGATTTACTATGGTGGCTGAAGAACGACGTAAAGCACAGCTCCTGCAGCTCTTCTCGAACATCACCAGCAAGACCAAGATCGTGGAGCCCATGAAGAAGATCCACGGATCGCTGCGTGACCGCGACGCGGTGGAACGAGAGATTGCCCTGGTGATGCGGGAGGTGCTCGACCAGGAATTCTTCAAGACCAAGCTCAAGCCCCTCCAGCTCGCCAAGCTCGTATCGGACTTCTATGCTGGCCGAAATGATACCGAGATCGCCCGAGACCTCGGGGACGAAAAGCTCTCGAAGACCGTTGCTCGTGCCCGAATCCGCCTGAAGCTCTTCCGAGACCTGGACTTCAAGATGCCGTTCGACAAACAGGAACTCCGCGACATGGTGGACGCCGACCTGAACATGAAGGAGATCGCCGAGCGCCTGAATGTCTCGCCATCGACCCTGCGGGAGTACCGCCATGTTCTTGAGCAGGAGGAGGACCACACGCTTGACATCTACCTCGAGCGTATCAAGGACATCATGGAGGACCGCGATCTCACCGAGCAGATGACCCATTCGGCCACCAACGACGGGCTTGGTGAGGCGATCGATATCACCGAGGCCGAACTGGCCGAGATCTCCTGATCCCCCCTTTTTACCGCAACCTCCTTATCAGGGAGCCGCCGATCGATCCTTCATGCGGCTGACGTACATCGAACATGCCTGTATCCTGCTCGAGGGGACCCGACGCGTGCTCGTCGACCCGTACGTGCTGAACCAGACCCTGCCGGCGAACCCCGACCTGGTCGTCGTGACCCACGGGCACCGGGACCACCTGGGGGAGACCCTCGCCCTGGGACGCCCGACGGTGACGACCAACGAGATCGCGAAGGAACTCGCGGAGCGGGGTGTCCCCGCCGAGGGGATCAACGCGGGCGGGGGAGTCGAGATCGACGGGGTGCGGGTCACGATGACTCCCGCCGTCCACTCCCACGTGCTGGAGATTGACGGGAAGCGCCTGGCGGGTGGCGACGCCGCCGGGATGGTGATCGAGATGGACGGCGTGACCGTCTACCACGCAGGAGACACCGCGCTCTTCTCCGACATGAAGGTGATCGGAGCGCTCTATGAACCCGACGTGGCCTTCCTCCCGATCGGCGGACGATTCACGATGGACCCCGCCGCCGCGATGTGCGCAGCGCGTTGGGTGGGCGCCCCCCTGGTCGTCCCGATCCACTACAACACCTGGCCGGTGATCG
>CAYLUL010000074.1:0-8333 GCA_964386835.1 uncultured Methanospirillum sp. | reverse complement strand
GGTTTCGGCCCCGGATGACCTCTCCGGACTCCGGTCGATCGTGAAGACCCTGCGGGCCTGGGGTATTCAGGACCTCGTCCTCGATCCGGGGACCTTCCCGGGCACAGGCCTCGCCCGGACGCTCCGCAACTTTTCCCGCTGCCGCCACGCGGCGATCCGGGACGACGACGATCTGCTCGGGTATCCACTCCTCGGGACCCCGATCGCGGCATTCGCCGGCGAGGAGATGGACCCGGTCCGGTGCGCCTTCGACGAGGCGATCACCGCCTCGGCTCTCCTCTCACGGTACGCCGACCTGCTGGTGCTCCAGGGGACCGCCGGGTGGTCGCTCCTGCCAACCCTCTTCTGGCGGTTCAACCTGTACACAGATCCGAGGAAACCGGTCGCGGTCGAGGCGGGCCTCCGGGAGTTCGGATCGCCGGACCGGAACGCTCCGGTCCTGATCACGGCGAACTACGCGCTCACCTACTTCACGGTCGAGTCGGACATCAAGTCTGCAAACCTGTCCTGCTACCTCGTGGTCGCCGACACCGGCGGACTCTCGGTCGAGAGCGCGGTCGCCGGACGGTACTTCTCGGCGGCCGGTATCGCGGAGGCGGTGGCTTCATCGGGGATCAGCGACCGCGTGGACCACCGGGTCCTGGTGATCCCCGGGCTCGCGGCGCGGCTCTCGGGAGAGGCTGCCGAGGCGACCGGGTGGCGGGTCCTTGTCGGTCCCAAGGACTCCTCGGGCCTCGGGCCGTACCTGAAGGAGCGCTGGCCGCCCGGGCCGGCCTGAACCGGCCCATGCCCCTCTCCCCCCTTCGACTCCTGATTCATCCATCCGACCGGACGGTACACGCCGAACCGGGAGACCGGCTCCTCGACCTCCTCCGTCGGTCCGGGATTGAGATCGAATCGATCTGCGGGGGGACAGGGGAGTGTGGAAAGTGCCGGGTGATTGTGAGCCCGCCCTCCGCAGTCGAGGAGACGCCCGTTCCCGGCCGGCACGGGCTCTCCGCTGTCGAGCGTTCCCAGGGGTACGTCCTCGCCTGTCGAGCCAGCCTGGTCGGAGACGCGGAGTTGACGATCCCGGTCGAGAGCCGCATCGTAGCCCCGAAGATCCTGCTCCCCGAACTGGTCGAAGGGGGGATGCTCGATCCCCCCGTCCGGGCGTATCCGGTAACGGTGGAGGCAGACCCGTTCTCGATCGGGACATCCGTGCGGCTCGCCGGGTACCGCGGAGTCCGGCCCCGGATCGACCTCGAACAACTCGCCCTTCTCCGTGAGGTGGGTGACGGCTTCGTTGCGGTCGTCCACGAGGAGGAGGGCGCGACCCGCATCCTCCGGATAGACCCGGAGCCGGAACCGCTCTACGGGCTCGCTGTCGACCTCGGCACCACGACCGTCGCCGGAGCCCTCGTCGACCTCGGATCGGGCCGCGTGGTCGGGACCGGGGTTGCCCTCAACCGCCAGATCACCTGGGGCGAGGAACTGCTGACGCGGTGCGAGTATGGCCGAACCCCGGCCGGGCAGCAGACCCTGCGCACAGCGGCGGCGGACTCGATCTCGCTCGTGATCCGCTCGGCATCAGGAGAGGCTGGGATCTCGCCGGACCAGATCGCCGAAGTGGTGATCGCGGGCAACACCGTGATGACCTGGCTCGTAGCAGGCCATGACCCGTCACCCCTCGAACTGGTCGATGCGCCGATCGACCGTGCGGTGATCGGGTTCGATGCCGGAGAACTCGGGATCCCGGTCCGGCCCGGGACCCCGGTCCGGTGCCTGCCGGCGATCAGCCGGTTCGTCGGCGGCGACGTGGTCGGTGACATGCTCACCGCCGGGATCTGTGCGACGGACGAGCTCTCCCTCCTGGTTGACCTCGGGACGAACGGCGAGATCGTCCTGGGGTGCCGGGAGTGGCGGGCCTGTACCTCGTGCGCCTCGGGACCGGCCTTCGAGGGAGGCGGGATCTCCGCAGGGATGCGGGCGATGGACGGTGCGATCGAACGGGTGCGGATCGATCCGTCGTCCGGCGCGGTCGAGTTTGATGTGATCGGGGGCGGACTGCCCCGGGGCTGCTGCGGCTCGGGCCTGATTGACGCAGCCTGTGCGATGTATCGCGCCCGTATCCTGGACTTCTCCGGCCGCCTCGTTGAGGGGGCGCCAGGTGTCCGGGAGGGGGAGGACGGGCTGGAGTTTGTGCTCGTCCCGGACCAGGAGAGCGGGATCGGGCGGGCGATCACCATCTCTGAACGGGATATGGCCTACCTGATGGACTCCAAGGCAGCAGTCCTCGGGGCGGTCACGGTCCTCCTCGACCGGTATCGGGTGCAGGCAGACCAGGTGCGGCACCTCTACCTCGCGGGGGCCTTCGGAGCCTACGCAGACCTGGCGTCCGTCCACGGATTTGGCATCCTGCCCGAGCTCCCAAACGCGGCCGTGCACGCGATCGGGAACGGTTCCCTCTCGGGGGCGTTTGCCGCGCTCCTCTCGCGTTCGCGCCGCCGCGAGGCTGTCGCCTGCGCCGCTTCGACCGTCTACATCGACCTCCTGGTCGACCCGGCCTTCATCGATGCCTATATGGCCGCACTCCATCTCCCGAACCAGGTGCATCCGATGGAGTGATGTGCTCCCGCGACGATGCGTGATCACTCATGCGTCCAGGTTTACTCCTCCTGCTCGCCGCTCTCATCATCCTGGGAGGGATCGTGCCGGCGACAGCGGAGAGCAGTGATTCCTGGGTGTTCGCCTACCGCCCCGGGTGCGGGGACTGCGACCGTGCGCTCCCACTTGTCGAGGCCTACCGATCGGCCCACCCGGAGCAGCCGATCGAGTTCCTCACGCTCTCCTCCGATCCCGCCACCACTGCGCGGTTCAATGCCCTCGTCGAGCAGCACGGGGCCCGGATAGGGGTTCCTGTTCTCTTCACCGCGAATCGGGTCGTCCAGGGCCTCGAACCGATACGCACCTTTCTTGTGGCCCCAGAGGCCGTCGCGACCACTCCACGCCCCCCCCTGACGAACGGAGGGATCACTCCACTCACCCCCGCTCTCGTTGCATCGGCAGGACTGGTGGACGGGATCAACCCCTGCGCGTTCGCTGTGCTCGCTCTTCTCCTCGGGACCCTCTCGGTGACGGGGACGCGCCGCCGAGCGGTCATCCTCGGGGGGGCGTACACGGCCGGCATCTTTCTCTGCTACCTCGCGGCCGGGCTGGGGATCGTGACCGTGGTCGGCATCGCCGGCGTTGTGTCCGCGTTCCGGATCGGGGCCGGTGTCATGGCGCTCCTCCTTGGGATCGTCGTCTTCCTATCAGCCGCCCTGCCCGACGGACCCTTCAGGGTCACAATACCCGACGTCGGCCGAAAGGCTGCGGGCCGATGGATCGCCTCCCTGCAGACAGCGGGGCCGATAGCGGCGTTCCTCCTCGGGATCGGTCTCGGACTCGTCGAGCTCCCCTGCACGGGGGGGGTCTATCTCGGGGTTCTCGGGCTGCTTGCCGGCGGATCCCTGTCGGACGCACTGCCGCTCCTGGTCCTCTACAACCTCTGCTTTGTCGCCCCGCTCGTCCTGATCGTCGGGGCGTTCGCCGGCGGAATGGGTCCTGGCTTGATTGACGCCTGGCGAGAGGAACGGCGCCGGCTCGTGCTCGGCGTGTCGGGCGCGGTGATGATGGGGATCGGACTTGTACTGCTGGCACAGGAGCTTCTCTGAGTCCATGAACGGCCCCCTACGGGGCATTGTTCGAATCCTAGAAATTACGAAATTCGTAATACATATACCGGTTGCGAGCCAACAGGATACCGGGAGGATGAACAACGGGAGATGACCGGCACCGAAGGACTGGACGGAAACAGAGGCCCTGACGAGGCGACAAGGCTCGCCCAGGCATTTTTGAAGATAGTGAATGGAATCAGGAGCGATCGGCTCTGGGCCTGGTCGACCGCGCTCGAGGGGTATACGAACCTCGATCTGCATGTCCTGCGGATGGTCTATCGAAAGCCCGACCTGATCCTGAAAGAGGTCAGAGACAACCTCGAGCTCCCGAACAGCACCCTCACCAGTGTGATCGACCGCCTCGAGAAGCGCTCGGTCGTGGAGCGCACGATCAACCGTCGCGACCACCGGTCGTACGGACTGAAGCTCACCGAGTACGGCGAGGAACTCCTTGCCGAACATGAACGGGTGCTCCATCTCATGATGGAGCGGCTGCTCGAATGCCTCCCCCACGGATCCGATCCAACCGAGTTCGTCGAAGAGATGGTCCGGATCGGGGACTGCCTCGAACGCAGAGGGGCAGGCGAGCTCGGCCTGGTCCCACGGCGCCCAGCACATCGGGTGAGGCGGCAGGAACCGAAGGAACCGGTGTGAGTACGGTTCGTCGACCGGGCGCTGGACTGCCCTTCGTCCGAACCGGGTGAGAGAGCCGGATCAGGCGCCCATTTCGTACCTCAGGGACGGGTCTGGAATGACGTCACGGGCAGCGGCACGGACGAGCACGAGCACCAGGATCAGCGTTGCAGTGCCGCAGAGGAAGACCGTGGAAAATGCCGCCATCAGAGAAGCCGGGGGCAGGACGTGTGCGGTCACCTCTGCCAGCTTCGGCCCGAGCGCCGCCGTCGCGATCAACATGGTGAGTGAGACCCCGAGCGTCGACCCGAGGTTGGCCATCATCCTGAGCAGGCCGGATGTCGTGCCCTGTGCCTGTTCCGGGGCTTCGCCCATCACCGCGCTGTTGAGCGGCGCAACCGCCATGCCCGCTCCACCCCCGACGAGGAAGAGATAGAGAACGACCTCGGAGACCGGGCTCGCCGGCACAAGGGTCGAGAGGAGAAAGAGCCCGACAACCGTGGCGAGAAGGCCCCCAAGAATGGGGCGCTTCGACCCCAGGGTGTCGGAGATCTTCCCAGCGATCGGGGCGGTGAGAATGGTGCCGACGGGGAGGGCGAGGAGGAGGGCGCCCGAGGTACCGGTCGAGAGGCCTTGGACCACCTCGAGGTAGAAGGGCATCAGGAGCATTACGCCCGCCACGACCCCCTGCAGGGCAAGGATGGCCAGGTTCTGGACCGAGAAGGAGGGGTCCAGAAAGAGGGAGAGTTCGAGCAGGGGAGAGGGGGCACGCCGCTCCCACCCGACAAACAGTCCGAGGGCCAGGACGGAGACGACGAGGACCACCGCCCCCGAGAGGTCCCGTCCACCCTGGAGGGCGTTCAGGCCGACGACCAGGGACCCGAGGGCGACGAAGATCAGGACGGCGCCAGGGAGGTCGAATCGTCCCCCCGGTGTCGCCGGCTCGTCCCGCGGGATGCACGCTGCCCCGAGGAGGACCCCGACGAGGCCGACCGGCAGGTTCACGAGAAAGATCGAGCGCCAGGAGAGGCTGGTGACCAGGTACCCCCCGATGACGGGGCCGAGCGCGACCCCGAGCATCGTGAACATCGCAACCAGGCCGAGCGCCGACCCCCTCACTCCGGCCCCGAGGTGGCGGCTGACCATCACGGCCCCGAGTGCGGAGATGATCGCGCCGCCGATCGCCTGGACCATCCGGAAGGCGATCAGGTGCTCGATGGACGATGCGGTGCCGCAGAGAACCGAACCGGCCGTGAAGACCAGGAACCCGGCAAGGAAGACCGGCCGGTATCCACGAATGTCACCCAGCCTCGCGGCAAAGAGCAACAGGCTCACCATGACGACCAGGTAGCCGTTCAGCACCCACGCGGCGAGCACCGTCGGCGCCTGGAAGACGGTGGCGATGCTGGGGAGTGCGATGTTCACAATCGTGGCATCCAGGCCCGCCATGAAGGAGCCCAGCGAGATCACGAGCACGAGCAGAAGCTCGTTCCGGTTCATCCTCGACGTCGAGTCGGTGTCGGCCATAGCAGACCTCGTTGATCCGTTGCTGCAGATCGTATTTCAAACAGGACGATCCGAACGGGAGACTGCGTCAAGCGGGTGCTCGGGTCGAACAATCGAAGCGGTGGAGGCTACCCTCGACGGGAGAAGAGCGAATGCCGGCGTCGATGGGAGAGCGAGTTGAACGATGATCGAGCAAAAAAAAGTGGGATGAGTTTAGCCGAACAGGGCGCCGAGCCCTGCCATGCCACTCTCTTCCTCTTCCTTCTTGTCCTCCTCGGGCTCCTCCTCGGCCGCTGCTGCGGCAGGGGCGGCACCCGCGGCGGCGGGGGCGGCGGCGACTGCGACCGGGGCCGCAGCGGCCTTCTCGATGGCCTCATTGATGTCGACGCCCTCGAGGGAGGCGACGAGCGCCTTCACCCGGGCATCGTTCACGGCGACACCTGCGGCCGAGAGCACGGCCTTTACGTTCTCTTCGCTGACATCCTTACCTGCCTTGAACAGCAGGAGCGCTGCATAGATATATTCCATCTCAATCAACCTCGTTTAATATTCTCCGACGGCGGTCTGGACCGCCGTCGTCTCTCTGTACGCCTTGCCGATGATCGCACCGACAATCTCCTTCGCATAGACCGGGGCTTCGACGCCGAGGCTGCGTGCCTCGCGCTCCGCCTTGGTCAGGATCGCACCGACCGTCTCCGCCGTTGGAATCGCCGCGTTGACCGACAGGTTGAACGCCTGTGCGGCCGCCAAACCGACCTGGTTCAGGATCGCCTGCTCGTCGATGTTGAGCACATCCGGTTCGAAGGCCGAACCCTGGTAGAACGCGACCTGGAGCACCAGACCCACGTCCATCGGCTTGACCCCGAGCTTGGCGAGCACGTCCGCCTGCTTGGCGTTGATGATCCCGCCCTTCTTGACGACGGTCTTGGTCTCCTTGATACGGACCTTGCCGCCCTCGATGGCGGCCGGAATGCCCGCCTGCTGGAGCTCACCGACGATGGGGCCGGGCTTGAACGAGGTCGGGCCCTTGGCGACGACGATGTCTTCGGGCGCAGCCTGTCCAGCCTTGGCGGCCATCTTGGTCTTGTTCTGCTCGAGCAGCTTGAAGAGGCGGAACGGGTTCTCGTTCGAGTAGATCAGGGCTGAGTTGCCGTTGATATACGTGCGAACCTGTTCATAGTCCTCGCCGAGCTCCGCGAACGAGTGGTGCATCAGGGTGTTCCGGGCCATCCGGATCACGGCGATGCCGCGGAGGTTCCGGCGGATCTGCTGCAGCTGTGCGGCCGGGATCCCGAACATGTCGACGAGCCCGACGAGCGAGTACCCTCCGGTCGTCTCCTTGATCTCCTCGACCTCGTGCCGCTTCCATGCGGGCAGATGATGCGTATACAGCGCCATTTACTCCACCTTCACGGCAGGGCCCATCGTGGTCTTGACGTAGACCGAGCGGACGTTGAGAGCGCCCTGCTCGAGCACGGACTCGACACGCTTGAGGACTGCGTCGACGTTCTCGGAGAGTTGTTCAGGCGTCATCGCGGTGGTGCCGACGTTCGCATGAAAGACCTTCTTGTCCTTCGTGCGGATCTTGACCGAGCCCCGCAGACGTTCGACGATCGGACGGATGTCGGTCCCCTGGGCAATCGGCATCGGCATCTTGCCGCGTGGACCGAGCCGGACACCGAGCCAACGACCGACGAGCGGCATGACCGCCGTCTCGGCGAGGAAGAACCGATACTGGTTCGCCATCTTGCGTGCTTCGCGGGGTTCCCCGCCGAGCCGCTCGATCTCCTCGGGGCCGATGATCAGGTCGACGCCGGCCTCTTTCGCCTGCGTCGTGATCTCGCCCTTGCCGAGCACTGCGATCCCGATCGGACGCCCCGTCCCCTGCGGGAGGAGGATCGTCTCGTCAATACGGTTCTTCGGCTGCGCCATGTCGATATTCTTGAGGTTGACCGTGAGGTCCACGGACTCAGAGAACTTGCGCTCTGGCGCGCTCTCGATTGCCGTTCTGACGGCTTCCAGGATCTTTTTTCGCTCTACCATTCTCGCTCCATAGTCTTTCGACCTTGCGATCTTCTATGGGCTGCCAGATTACGCGGAGAGCACGCCGTCGTAGTCTCCCGCATCGATCGCGGCCAGGGCCTCTCTGGGCTTCCGGCCTTCCACGGTCACGCCGACCGAGACGCACGTCCCGACGACCTCCTTGACCGCGGTCTTGAGCTCGTACGACAGCATGTCGTTGAGCTTCATGCGGGCGATTCTGACGGCAGCCTCCATCGGCAGATCACCAACAAAGTTGGTGTTCGGCTCCGCCGACCCCTTCTCGACGCCGGCCTCTTTCTTGACGAGGGCCGTCGTCGGTGGAATCCCGATCGAGATCGTGACGTTCTTCTTGTCATCGACCGTGATCGTCACCGGCACTTGCATGCCGTTGAAGTTCGCGGTCTGCGTGTTGATGTCGTCGACGACCTGCTTGACGTTGATTCCGAGGGGGCC
>CAYLUL010000073.1:0-8818 GCA_964386835.1 uncultured Methanospirillum sp. | reverse complement strand
ATGGTCGGAAGACTGATATAAATGGTGGGCTCCTGTCATATGAGCGTCGTCTGGCCAGGGGGAGGAATTCGGTCCGAAACCGTGCGCCAGCTGGCACGAACCAGCGGGGGTAGAGGGGCCCGTTCTTCGAGGAGTCCGTCGATGAAACGCCGAGTCACCGGGTCCGAAGGATACCCGCTCCCAATCAGACCGAACTCTGTTGACAGTTCTTCGATCGCCCGATCTCTCCTCACCTTCGCCACAATAGAGGCCGACGCTACGATGGAGAGGGTGCTATCGGCCCGGTGCGATGCCAGGACGGTGCACCCTCCGCCGATTCGGCGTCCGACCTCGGTCGCGTACCGCCCTTCGCGGACATCGCACGCATCAAGGTAGGCAACGCTGATCGCGAGGCCTTCGCTGATCAGGCGACCAAGTGCGGAGGCGTGCGCCCCAGCAACAATCGCATTCATACTCTCCACCCGGCGCGCGGTATCGATCTCGGAGGCGGTCCGTTCTTCCACGGCGAATGGGAGGACGGCGACGATCTCGTCGTACAGGGACTCTCGCTTCCGCGGGGTCAGTGCTTTCGAGTCGCGTCGTCCGAACACTCGCACTGCCTCCCAGTCTGGAGCGGCGAGCGCGGCGACAACGAGCGGGCCAAGAACAGCACCTTTGCCCGCCTCGTCGACACCAGCGATCATCACCCGCTCAGATGAGTTCGCGGATCGTCTTCAGTTCAAGCAGGAGACTCGGGTCGTGCCGGATCAATTCCTTGATGATCTCGAGAGTGGAGAACTTTGCCAGGTCGAGCCGGGAGATGGAATGCACGAGACGATTCAGTTTCTCGTCCGTGAGGTGGATGAAATACTCCTTGATCCGGTAGTTTCGCTGGAGCGCTGAGCCAAGCTTCGACGCCCGCCACGTAGAGTCGTAGGGCATCAATGATGCCGCTGAGACATCTCCCTTCGCGATCGCGTCGGCGGCCACCTGAGCGGCAAGACGGCCGGTATACATCGCATTATAGATACCACCGCCCGTGATCGGATCCGAGACACGTGCGGCGTCCCCGACGATGACGAGGCCATCGGCCACCGTCCTGTCGAGCGGGGGACAGACCGAGACACCGCCCATGATCCATTCGACCACGCGCCCTTCAGGGAAGTTCGATCGAACGAATCGGTTCAGGTAATCGAGTGGACGGTTGCCGTCGCGACTCTTCCGTCCGCTGATCCCAATTCCGACATTCGCGGTCCGAGGTCCCTTCGGAAATACCCACACATACCCCTCAGGCGCGACCTCGTTGCCCAGGTAGAAGACCGTCGCTGCCTCGTCGATATCGATCCCCGTCAACAGGAATTGAACACAGGTCTCGATCTCGCCCAGCGGCACGGTGGTGTCAACCCCGCACCACCGGGAGAACTTGGACTCGACGCCGTCAGCGGCGACAACGACACGGGCACGAATGTCCTGAACCTGACCGTTATGTTCGATACGGGCGCCGCAGACCGTGCCATTCTCCATGATCGGGGAGACCGCTCGTGTCTTGACCTGGATGTCTGCGCCGGCTTCCGCCGCCTGAATCACCAGTTCGCGGTCGAACCGCTTTCGGTCGACCACGTACCCAACCTCGCTCCCCGCCATCGAGGGTTCAAGAGACATCCGGAAGCCATCGGGTGCCACGATGATCGCTCGGTCGATCTCCGCTGATATCCAGGAAGGATCAGGGTCCATAAACTCCTCGAGCAGATCGCGTCCAACCCCTTCAGCACACCGGACGGGCACGCCGATCGCCGGGCGCTTCTCTACCAGGCCGACTGAGAGACCCGACTCAGCCGCCGTCCTGGCAGCTAGGGCCCCGCCAGGACCGCCGCCGATGACGAGAAGGTCGTATTCAGGCTTCATCAGTGACCTCCAGCGCACCGAGGGGACAGGCCCTGGCACAAACCCCGCAGCTGGTACACTCTCCTTCGATCGAGAGATAGGCATCGATCAACTCGAGCGCTCCCTGAGGACAGACGGAGACGCAGCACCCACAATATCCACAGACGTCCCTCCTGATCACGAGCATGTCCATTTAATTGGCCTCGACGGAGGAAAAGTCTATTCGTACTTGTGTGGGCTCGGTTCAGGTCATCGGTAGCTCAAAGGTGCCATACCTGCCACCACCACCCGGATGGAGAGTAACCAGGCCTTCCCGCAACGCACCGATCGCTCGACCGACTCCCGGATGAACCTTCACCAGTGCATCGATCGGTTCGTCCACTAAGACGGCAATCTCAGTGGAGAAGCGCTTGAGATAGGCCTCGTGAACCAGCTGAACTCTCCTGGTGTTGGGCGAGCTGACCCCAAGAACCACGGCGATAACCTCCCCCAGAGGGATCAAATGGAGATACCGAGGGCGAAGGCGAGGGGAGTCATCCCACAGCTCGTGTGCACGGTCACGAACCCCCTTCTTAACGAGGCCCCCATCGAACGGACACCGCCACCGGAGTTCGATCGCCTCGGTAAGGGGGATATGCTGGCCGCACCTCGTGCAGGCCGTCTCGTTGTACTTTCCCTCTTCTGGAAAGAGGCCGACGTTGACAACAACACGCCCCCGCCGGAGCGCTTCCATCACACCAGCGGCTGACGGCTCCTGGACATCGAGACGTGTAAACTCCCTTCCGATGCGATGGAGCTCCGGCGAGTGGGCGTCGGATGACGAGATGAATGGGACATCATGAAGCTCGAAGATCCCGGCGCCATACGAGGAGTCAGCCGAGAGACCGAGTTCCAGAAAGTCGATCTGTTCGTCTCCGTAACAGTCTCGGAGACTTGAAAAGGCGGAGTAACACCCGGTCCATGGTGTGAATGCATGCGCCGGCCCGGCGAGGCCGCCCGCCTCGTGTACTGCGGCGACCACCCTCCCGCCCTCCACGCGAACATGGGGGCGTCCGTCACTCTCGAACCGGCATTTATCCGTAGGCAGGAGATCGCCGAAGACCTCGACCGCGTCGAAGTCCGGAAAGACCGCCAGGTGATGGACCCGTCGTTCGGCCTGGACCTCGACGGTTGGAACCACCACGATCCCCTGATCGTTCTCAAGCTGCGATGCCCATGCCTCGCGCCATGCTGGGTGCAGGGCATCACCGGTCCCGATGGCCCCGATTCCCTTTCTGGCCGCGGCAGCGATCAGGATCTCGGGCTGCATCCGTGGGCTTACACCACGGGCGTATGGAGAATGGAGATGGAGGTCGGTGTTCAGCTCCATCCTCACCCGATGTACGAGAGCTCGTCATTCTGACGAACCCGTTCGGATTGCCGCACCTGTTCGAGGACCTGTTCCATATCTTCAGCACGGTCCTGCAATCGATCCGGGTTGATCTCAAGACCTGTCAGGCGGCAGATGACCTGGAGGAGGGCGTGGGCCGACATCGGGTCGACGAGGTACCCCGATGTCTCGCCCATCAGGCAGATTCCCTCGAACCCTCGTTGGGCGCCAAGACCGAGCAGCATGCCCGCAGCGCCGACGATACCACCACCGGGTTCGTCGCGTTCGAATACGCCGCCGGCTTCTTCCACGGCGGGACGGAGGTGCGGGTGCGTCACCGCCGAGAGGATACGAGGCGTATCGACCAGCCGCCCGACACCGTATCCTCCGAGCGTATAGATCCTCGAGACACCGAACCGCTCGGCACAATCGAGATAGCTATCGGTGAGGATGTAGTGCCCATCGGGTGAGAGACTCTGGCAGTCCCCGACCAGGAAGAGGTACGTCATCGAGGACGATTGGTATCGCCACACCTCGTTATTGACAAGCCGACAGATGCCGTCCGGGCCGATTACCACCTGAGGTGGGAAGAAACGGGAGTGGATCTCAACAACCTTCTCGGCGGAGAGCTCGTGAAGAATGTAGTCGACGACGACCTTGCCCACCTGCCCGATGCCGGGCAGCCCTTCTATCAGGACCGCCGGCCCCTCGAATGGACCATCAGCGAGATATCGAACGGAGACCTGCTCCATTCACCTCACCATCCTACGAAGACGCCCATAACGGTCCTGTGGAGAAAAACGGGGGGGATGAGCTGGACCGGCAGGCTCAGCGCAGATCGGGCACACCATGTCGAGCGTATACACCCGGTGGCGGCGGCAGAACCGCATGAGACCCCTCATGCGGTCTTGCCAGACTTCTGCTTCCGGGCGAACTTCGCCTCGCCGCCGGACCGCTCCATCACACCGATCGCCGAGGCGGCGGCCTTCTCGATGGCCTTCTGTGCCGTCTTGTAATCAGGGGCAGTGATCTTGATCCCGTATTTGGGAGCCCCAATGTAATAGAGGTCGACGTCGACACCTTCGATCTTCGGTTCGGCTGAACGGAGGGCTCGGCGGATCACATTCACACCATCCGGCTTGGGGGAGGTCAGGGTCAACACACCGGTCACCGTCACCCTTGGAATCTTGACATTCTCCTTTCCGACGGCCACGACCGCTTCAAGTGCCTCCGTTGGCAGCGAGATACGGGAACGGAATCCCTCCTCGTCGATGACAAGGTCCTCAAAGGCCTCATAGAGGAGAGAATATTCCTTGAGCAGAGCAGAGATAATCTCAGCATCGGGGACGCCCGATGTGGTGGATGCAAAACCGATCCACATGCGAGCCTTCTGCTCACTCTTCCATTCTCGAATCTTTTCAGACCGCTGATGGTCGTTGACGTCCTTCTTCGAGAGATCGATGTGACCGCGTGCGGAGTCAACATGCAGGACTTTGCAGACGATCTTCTGTCCCTCGGAGATATGGTCGCGGATGTACTTGATCCAGCCGGTCGCGATCTCGGAGATCGGGATCAGACCCTCACGCCCTTCGTACTCATCGAGCTGCACGAACGCGACGAAGTCCTTCACCTGCGTAACGGTGCAGACGACCAGTTCGCCCTCCTCAGGCCACGATCTCTCGTTCATGGCGTCACTCGAGGGCTGCCAGGATCTCGGCCCTGATATCCGCGCGGCCGCCGCGCGGCTCTGCGAGGACGCGCCCGCAGACAACGCAGTCAACAGAGGTGCTCGCCTTCTCAAAGACGATCTGTTCATTCTCACAGTCCGGGCATTTAACCCGGAGGAACCGGGAGCGGTTCTCGCGATAAAGACGTACCATACCTTTTCACTCCGTCAATTCGAACTTCGCAATGCGGAATCCGGGCCGCAGGTGCGCCTTGTGGCATGTAGTGCACCGGTACCGGACGTTGATGCGCTTGGTTGGCTTGTCGCCACCAGGTACCTTTGAGAACTTGCCCATGTTACCCACGCCGCCTCTGCGCCCCTTCTGCCTGTCGATCCAGTGAAGGCCCGTGGTCTTGCCTCGCTTCACGCGCTCGACCTCGTGCTCCTGGTGGGAGAGACAGAATGGACAGTAGGCTCGAAACTTTCCTGGCATCTTCATATTAAGCCCTCTTGACTGCTGGCAAAAACAGCATCATCAATGGTCCGGGAATATACTTAATATTATGTTGCGTTCCATCAAAACCGCCGCGTTTTCGGGGGGAAGTGTCACGATATCCTCGGGATCGAGAGCGTAGACCTGGCCGTCAAAACCGAGAAATGGCTCGACCGGGGAAAGTACCCGAACGAGGATCGT
The DNA here is from genome assembly GCA_964386835.1 of uncultured Methanospirillum sp. Taxonomy (GTDB): domain Archaea; phylum Halobacteriota; class Methanomicrobia; order Methanomicrobiales; family Methanospirillaceae; genus UBA288. The sequence goes on along the minus strand of CAYLUL010000073.1, from coordinate 3,226 downwards.
TTCTGGCGGCACAACATCCCGCGGCACTCCCGCTGCTGCGATGGCTGCTTGGCATTCGGCCCCTCCCGCCCCGATAACCTCTGGGTCATCGGGGTGCAGAATGGCAATGGAAGCCTGTCGGTACTCCCTGAGAGAGCGAGAGACCTCCTCGAAGAGCACCAGCTCGGATGGAAGCATCCGCTTCGTCTCCTCACGGTCGACGGCACGCCCCTCCACCTTCGAGAGGGCAAGAAAAAGGATCTTCTGCGAACGCATGCGGACGAGATCCTCAAGATGCTGTTGAAGTGCCTCGATCCGCTCGGTGGCTGTTCGAAACGGCCCAGTCATCGGGTCTGAACAGGCGGAAAAAACCCTGCGAAGAGCCCTGATCTCCTCTTCCGCACGCAAAAATATGTCAGCCGGCACAGATGTCAGGGTACCAACGGCATCCCGCTCACCGGAGACGACGAGTTGGAGACTGTCGAGAACTGCTGAGTGCTCCGTCGACCCGGTCATGTGTTCGTTCCCCCCATCTCGGCAAGGCCGCGAGCACAGAGAAAGACCGCCGAGGCCTCGGGAACCATGGCTGAACCTGCAGGGAGCATGAGATCAATCCCAAGGAGAGATACCTTGCATGGCCGAAGAACGTCGACCGGAACCTCACGGTCTGAGAAGACGACCGCATCTACCAGGGGGTCGAACGTGACCAGTTCGCGCACGTCGAGAGGAGTCACGCGGAGGCCGCTTCCCCCATGAAGTGATCCGGGATTCCGGATCAGACGCTTGATGTCGGTCGTCACCGGTTCGTCTGCTCGGATACCCATATCCTTCAGCCGGATCTGCCATTCCGGGTTCTCCGACGAAAGGAGGGTGCGCATGAGGCGTCGGTCCACGGTGTCGCCCTCACCGACCCTCAACCGGTCCCGTCGATCCCAGATCCTGCGCGCGAGACCCGTTCCAATTCCGGGAAGCGACGATAGGTGGGCGAGCGCGGCCTTCTCCTCGGCTACATCGAGCCATGCGAAGTAGTGCTGGAGTGCTCGCTGCTGCCGTCCCTGCCATCCGCGTTCTGGATGTGCAGTGGGGCGGAGAAGCAGGGCAGGATCGAGTCCGATCCCGGAGACATAGTTGATCAACTCCCTTCGTTCGGCACTGGAGAACTGCCGTACGGCCAGGTCCTTCACGTGGATATGATACCCCCTGCCCCCTGAAAAGACCACCTGGAGCTCGCGCTCTGCGAAGCCCAGTTCCCTCGTCAGTACCTCAAGAAGCCGCACGGTCTCATCCCTGACACGGGTCAGCATTGCTGGATACGTGGTGGACCGGGGATCGACGATGTGATCAGCGTCCAGGTCGAAGATCAGGTCCGCCCCCGCCCATCTTTTAGCCGCCATCGTCGGGGCGCCCGGATCCTCGTAATAGGCAGTGGAGAAGAAGACGTGAGCAGGAGCCATGGTGCGGAGGTACTCAGCGAGCTCGTCGCGGCTTCCAAAACCCACATGCCTCCTCATACCGGTGCAGCCGGAGCTTGAGAAGAAGAGGAAACCCCATTCACGCTGCAGCAGCGCATCAGGAGCGATCGCCTGCGCCGAGGCGTAGTACGAGAGAAACCGCTGGCGGAGGAACTCGGTCGTGGCCGGACGCATCACCTGATCCGCTTAACCATATACGGCCCATCCCTGATATACCCGAGCCGGCAGTAATAGGGCCGGACCCCGACACCGCTCATGATCCCAACAAGACCAAAGCCGGCCTCCTTCGCCTGCCTCTCTGCCTCAGCAAGGAGCTCTCGCCCGAAATTTCGGTGCTGCCACTCCTCCGTGCCCGCTCCGGAGCCCAGGCGCACCTGTGACCCATAGACATGGAGTTCCCGGATGAGCGCCGCACCATCCAGCTCGCTTCTCCACGGCGTTCCCGGAAATCGAAGCCTGACAAAGCCAATCAGAGACCCTCCCGTGGCTGCCTGAATGAACCGTTCCTCGCCGCCGCAACAATCGTAGGTGAGGGTCGAAACCGAGGGCGAACCACCGATGGTTGTCCGGCGCCCCACCTCGCGGCAACGGATGCATCTGCACACTTTGCCAGAGGCATGCAAGCGCTCAGCGGCAAGCTGTCGGAAGTTGCCATGGCGTGAGCCGGCCACGATCAGTTTCGCCGGGATGTCGCGCTGGATCCGCTGGAGCCGCACATACTCAGGGAGCCCTCCCTTAATCTCAGCGATCAGACCGACCAGCGCCCCCTCGTCGTACGGTTCATAGTCTCCGCGCTCAAAAAGCGCTTCGAGCTCCGCCCCGGGCGTCACCAGCGTCGGGTAAATCTTCAGGAAGTCCGGTCTGAACCGGGGGTCGTCGAACAACGCCCGGTACACAGCGCTGTCGCATTCAAGTGAGGACCCGGGCAGGTTGGGCATCATATGAAACCCAACCTTCAAGCCGGCATCCCGCAGCTCGGTGTTGGCGCGGACTGTCTCCTCGACGGTGTGACCCCGGCGAATCAGCTCGAGGACACGATTCGAGAGATGCTGCACTCCAAGCTCCACTTTTGTGACGCCAAGTTCCAACATCCGGTCGATCATATCGCGGGGTGCACAGTCGGGCCTCGTCTCGAAGGTCAGCCCGATGCACCGAACCAATGCTGTCTCGTTCCGAGCCGCCTCCGCCAGGGGATCCGCCCCCTCGGTGAGAATCCCCTTGTCATGATCGTTCATTGCCGCGAGGCAGCGACCCACGAACCAGGCCTGATACTCGGGCGTCCGGGCCGTGATGGTGCCTCCCATCACAATCAGCTCTGCCTTGTCTACATGGTGGCCCAGAACCTGGTAGTGATCGAGACGTCCCCGGACCTGGCCGTATGGATCGTAGTCGTACTCCCGTGCTCTCCGAGCAGCCGGCTCTTCCCCGGTATACGACTGCGGGGAGGCGAAAGCGTGATCGGGTCCTCCCGGGCAGGGAAGGCACTTCCCATGCGGGCAGGGAGCCGGGGAGGTCATGACCGCGACCGGCGCTACCCCGGAGAGGGTCCTGGTGGGTTTCACGAGAAGCCGGCCCCGCACTATCGGCAAGTCTTCTGGCGAGGAGGCGGCCAGTATGTCGGAGTTGCGTGGCACCGCGGAGAGGTGGAACTCGTGAGCTGCCCGCCGCTTGATAGTTTGAATATCAATGGTGGGATTCTTGGCAATCCGGGATGCAATCTCCCGAAAAAGAGAGGGTCCGTCCATGAAGACTAATGTTCGACAGAAGCCGACTCA
>CAYLUL010000072.1:0-8841 GCA_964386835.1 uncultured Methanospirillum sp. | reverse complement strand
CATAATGATGGAGAAGATGCCCCTCTCGGCCGACGTGATCCGATCCCTCCAGCCGTACGATATCCGGGTGCTGCATGCGCTCGAACGACTGATGCGTCGGTTCGAGTGGGTGCCCGTCGATGACCTGAAGGGGGCGACGCGGTTCTCAGAGAAAGAGGTCCAGTACCGGCTCGGTCGCCTGATGGCCCGCGACCTCGTCCGGTTCGACGCAGTCCCCTACCGGGGGTACGCCCTGATCTTCAACGGGCTCGATTCGCTCGCCCTGCACGCTCTCTCCGGGCGCGGCTCGCTCCGGGCGCTCGGCTCGCTGATCGGGGAGGGGAAGGAGGCGCAGGTCTTCGAGGGGCTGGGTCTCGCCCCGGTCGCGATCAAGTTCCATCATGTCGGGCAGCGCTCGTTCAATTCGGTCCGGCTGAACCGGGACTACCTCCCGGAGCGGACCCACTGCCCCTGGATCTTCGCCTCCCGCCTCTCGGCTGAACAGGAGTTCGAGGCGCTCACTCGCCTGCAGTCCAGGGTGTCGGTGCCCGAGCCGATCGCGATCGAGCGGCACGCGATCGTGATGGACCTGATCGGCGGCACAACGCTCAACCGGGCTCCCATCGACGACCCCGAGGCAGTCCTCGAGCGCATCCTGGACGCGGTCCGTGAGGCCTACCGGCTGGGGGTGATCCACAACGATCTGTCGGAGTTCAACGTGATGATCGATGAGGACCGGGTCGTTCTGATCGACTGGCCCCAGTGGGTTGGGCCAGATCACCCGAACTCCCGGGCGATCCTCGAGAGAGACCTTGATAATATCCTCTCCTTCTTCGCCCGCAAGTACCGGATTCGCCGGGAGCTTAACAGCGTGGTGGAGTCTGTGGTCGGATGAAGGTGATCGGGGTCGATGTGATCCGGGGATCGGTCAGATCACGGTCCCGTCGGCCCACCTATGCCTTCATCGTCCTGGTGGACGGAGAGATCGTGGAGGAGACGGAGGTCACCCGCTTTCGCCTCCTGCGCCGCCTCGCCGAGGAACGACCCGAGGTCCTCGCCGTCGACTCCATCCAGGAGCTGGCGACCGATCAGCGGGAGCTGTACGGGTTTCTCCAGGCGATGCCGACCGGCACCCGGCTCGTCCAGGTGACCGGCGGCGAACGGCTCGAGAGCCTCGCCCAGGTGGCAGGGAGGTACAACATCCGGTTCAACCGGCTCTCTCCGTACGATGAGGCGCGGACGATCGCCCGTGTGGCGGCGCTCGGGAGCGGTGCCGAGGTGGTCGCCTTCGAGAACACCTCGACGATCACGGTCAGCCGACACCGCTCCCCCGGACGCGGGGGCTGGTCCCAGAACCGCTATGTCCGAAAGATCCACGGCGCGGTTCTCCGGAAGGCCCGCGAGATCGAGGCCGAGCTGGTCGCATCCGGGCTTCGGTACGCCAAGCAGGAGACCCGCGCCTTCGGGGGGACCAGCCGGGTCGTCTTCGAGGTCCCGGTGCCACGCGACGCGGTGCCGGTCTCCGGGTATCACGGGGCGGATGTCCAGGTCAGGGTCTTCGGGAAGAGGCTCGAGAGGATCCGGTACATCTCGCGGAAGGCTCGCCCCCGTCACCTGATCGTCGGGATCGACCCGGGGACGACGACCGCCTACGCCGCCCTCGACCTGGACGGGAACCTGCTCGCGCTCAGGTCGAGTCGGCAGCTGACGATGGCGGACCTGATCGAGGAGCTGACCCATGTCGGCCGGCCGCTCGTGATCGCCTCCGACGTCCGGGAGATGCCCTTCTCGGTCGAGAAGGTGCGGCGATCCTTCTCCGCCATCGCATTCTCCCCGAAGGCGGATATCAGCGTGGAGGCCAAGCTCGAAGCGGCACGGCCCTTTCCATACGCGAACGACCACGAGCGGGACGCCCTCACGGCAGCCCTCGAGGCCCAGCGCCACTACGCCCACCGGTTTTCGTCACTCCTCCGGCGCGTGCCCGACGGCATCGACCTCGACGAGGTCCGCGCCGGCTTCGTGCGCGGCCTCTCCCTCGAACAGGTGATGGAGGGGTTGCGTGCTCGTCCTCCTGCGGCACCCCCTGCACCCGCACCGCCCCGGGAGACGGTGGTCGACGAGGGAGACGAACAATGCCGCCGCCTCGAGGGGCAGGTCAAGCGCCTCCGAACCCTGGTCGGGGAGTTCCAGGAGGAGAGCGCGAGAAAAGACCGCGAGATCGCTCGGCTCGAGATGCGGCTCAAACGGTTCAGGGCCCGGTCAGCAGTGCGAGCCCTGGAATCGGCGGAGATCGCGACCCGCAATGCGGAGATCGAGAGCCTCCGGGCTCGCCTCCACCGTGAGGAGAAGAACGTGCGCCGCCTCAAGCGCCGGGTCGCCCAGCTCCGGCGGTTCGAGGAGGCCCGGCTCGACCCGACAGGCGCGCCGTTCAAGGTGCTCGGCTCATTTACGCGTGATGCGGTGCGGAGACTGATCGAGACCCTCGGGATCCAGGCCAGAGACCTCCTGTACGTCACCAAGACCGATGGGTGGGGCCGGACGTCGATTCGCGACCTTGCGGACCTGCAGGTGCGGGGGTTGATCCTGAACGTCCCGGCCCTCGACACCGTGGACCCCCAGCTCGTCCGGCTCTGCCGGGAGTACGACCTGACGCTCATCGCCGGCGGCATGGTCGAGGTCCAGGTGAGGGGACCCGTCGGCTGGATCGAGACCGAGAGGCTGGCGGAGGCGGAACGCGCCTGGCAGGCGGGCCAGGAGGCCCACCGCCACCAGGTGCAGGAGGCGATGCTCGAGGGTGTGCTCCGGGAGTACCAGACTACGCGCGGCAAGGAGGTGCGGCGCGGTGGATGACCGTGCCCTCCTCGCCTCGGTGCGTGCCGTGATCGGCGACGAGGACGTCACGGACGACTGCGCCGTGATCCCCTGCGGCGACCGGTGCCTTGTTCTCACGACCGACATGCTCCACGCGACCACCGACTTCCCGGAGGACATGAACGACTGGCAGCGAGGGTGGATGGCGGCGGCGGTGACCCTCTCGGACATCGCATCGATGGGGGCGGCGCCTCTTGCCCTCCTCCTCGCCGCCGGGCTCGATGACCCGAATCGGCTCGAGGCGATCACCCGCGGGGCGAGCGACTGCTGCGCACGCCACGGCGGACGGCTCGTCGGCGGGGACATCGACCACCATGATGAACTGACCCTGGTCTCGACGGCGCTGGGACTGGTCGAGCCGGACCGCCTGGTCCGACGGAGCGGGGCGCGTCCTGGCGACCTGGTCTGCGTCACCGGGACCCCGGGGAGGGCGATGGCCGGTCTCGACGGCTGGAGCGGGCACCGACTCGCCCTGCTCGAGCCCCAACCCCGCGTTGCGGCGGGCAGGGCGATCGGCCGCGCCGGGGCATCGGCGATGATGGACCTCTCCGATGGGCTCGCTCTTTCGCTCTACGATCTCGCGGCAGTGAACCGGTGCGGGTTCCGGCTTCGGCGCGAGAGCGTGCCGTGTCCGGCTGGAGTTCCCGAGCCCGCAGCCTCCGGGTACGCGCTCTACGGCGGCGGCGACTTCGAGCTCCTCTTCTGCATCCCGGCGGACCGGTTCCCGGTCGAGGGGGTCAACGCCACGGTGATCGGGGAGGTCACCCATGAAGACGAGTCGATCCTCCTCGATGGTGCGCCGATCGAGCGGCAGGGGTACGAACACCGCTGGGAACGATGAACCCCCCGCTGGACCGGTTCAGAGCCCCAGGGATTCGAGCACCCAGAAGATCGCCAGGATCAGCACCCCCATCGGGACCACCACGAACCAGGGGTTCACGCCCCCGAAGAGTTCGGGAAGCGTCTTCCAGGGAAGCGCACCCGCCCTGGCAACACCCCGGCTCACCCGGGGAAACACGAGGGCAAACAGGAACGTCCCGATCACAAGGCCGATGCCTCCGCCTACCAGCGCGTCGATCGACCCCCGTCCGATTGCACCCCCAACCGTGCCCGGGCAGAGGCCAAGCAGCCCGAAGCCGAGGCCAAAGATCAGGCCCCCCACAAGGTGACTTCCCAGTGTCGGCGCGGCAACATGCGACTTCGCGAGCCCGATCGAGCGGAGGAGCTGGAACCCGATCATGCCCACGAAGATCGCGGAGAGCATGATCTTCACCACCGTGAAGTCATAGAGCAGGAGCTGGCCCCAGATCACCTCGTGCTGCGTTGCACCCCCGCGCACGAGGAGGAAGCCGAAGACGATACCGAAGAGGAGCGCGAGGCCCATCTGGACCGGCTGGCTGGAACGGATCTCTGAGAGTGTCATCATGGCACCTCAGAAAAGACCCCAGATCCCCTGGTCCTGCGGGATGCCGAAGAGGGCGAGGGCGACCAGGATCCCCCCGATGAAGAAGCCGGCCGATGCCAGCATCGAGGCAAGGGAGAGCTGAAGGTTGCCGCTGATCCCGTGCCCACTCGTGCACCCCCCCGCCCACCGGGCCCCGAACCCCAGGAGGGCCCCGCCGACGAGCCCGGCGGCAAGTCGAAACACCCCGCTCTCACCGAAACGAGCAGCCCAGAAGGAAGGAACGACTTCCAGGGCGAAGGTGCCTGATAGGAGGGCTGCGGCGAGACCGCCGATCACCACCCCCGGAAGGATCAGGAACTGCCAGTCCACGGTCGGGGGGACTTTTTCATAATACTCCATCGACTCGACGCGCTCACGCGAGACGAGCCCGGCGATTATGCCACCGAGCTTGGCAAACGCTGTCGAGGCGCCGAGCGGACGGTCCGAGAGCAGGAAGGTCAGGCAGATGAGAAGGCCGATCCCGGCGCCGGCAAGGTAGGGCGACCAGCGGGCCGCAAAGAGAAGCTCGAACATGGACGATCATGGCCATCCTGAAGTTTAAACATATGCACCGCCGGGAACAGAGCCATCATCCCTGCCGCCCAACTGTTCATCATGCGACCCCACGTGGTTGTGAACGTTGCGGTTTCGGCGGACGGCAAGCTCTCGACCTTCGAACGGAGACAGGTGAAGATCTCGGGCCAGGCGGACTTTCGCCGAGTCGATCGCCTCAAGGCTGGGGTGGATGCGATCATGGTCGGGATCGGGACCGTAATCGCCGACGACCCGTCCCTCACGGTCAAGGACCCCGTCCTGATCGCCGCGCGAGAGGCGGCAGGCAGTGACCCTCATCCAATCCGCGTCGTCGTCGACTCGTCTGGCCGCTGCCCCCTCGATGCCGCCATCCTCCACCGGGGACCGGGTCGACGGGTGATCGGCGTCTCGGCGTCCTGCACGGCCGAGCGCCGAACCGCCCTCGAGGCGTTCGCCACGGTGGTCGTCGCCGGCGATGAGGTGGTCGACCTCGCCATGCTCCTCGAAAGGCTCGGCGCCCTCGGGGTCGGGCGACTCATGGTGGAGGGAGGCGGCACCCTGATCGGCGCACTCTTCGAGGGCGGGCTCGTCGACGAGCTCTTCGTCTACGTCGGGAACATGATCATCGGGGGGGCGACGGCGCCCACCCTCGCCGATGGGCATGGCCGCTCGGCGGCCCAGCCCTTCGTCCGGCTCGCCCTTGCCAGCATGCAGCCATGCGAGGAGGGAATCCTCCTCCACTGGCGCGTGGAAAAAGAGGGTGAGCCGCGGCTCAATTGATCGACTGCTCGAAGAACCGGTAGGTGTTTCCGTTCGTCAACCGTGCCGAGACCGAGATGGTATCGACACCCCGGGTCCCCTTGAAGATGACCTCGGAGCCGGTCCGGGAGTCGAGCTGTTTGGTCTCGGTCGTCCCGTCCGAACGGACCACGGTCGCCTCCATCGCGCGAACAGCCCCCTGGGCGCGCCCGCCATTGAAGATCACCGTCAGATCGCGGTTGAGGGGGTCCCGGTTCACCTGGATCGCGAGGTCCTGCCCGACAGGGAGGGTCTGGAGTGTTCCGGTGGTTGGAGCCTGGGTGATCGCGCTGGTGGGCGCGGACGTCGCCGTCGCAGCGGACGTCGCTGCCCCGGTCATGACCGGGGTCGACTGCTGGGTCGGTGCGGGTGTCTGTCCGCCGGGCGAAGGGGCCTGAGTGCACCCGGCCGCACATACGGCGAGTGCGACCAGGAGCCCCACAAGAATGAAGCGCATGTCCATAGGATACTGATGGCAGTCACGGATATTTGACCATATGGATTCGGTTTTTCCGCTCGCCCTCCTGCTCGTCGTGGCCGCTCTTATCGGGATACGCCGCCTCGGACGGGTCGACCTCCCGCCCTGGGGCGTCGCCCTGGGCGGCGGACTCCTGGCCGTCGCCACGGGGATCGTGTCGCCGACCGAGGCGTTCGGCGCAGTCCACTGGGATGTCCTTGCCACCCTCGCGTGCCTCTTCGTCATCGGCGCGGGCCTCGGAAGGAGCCGAATCGCGGACACCCTGCTCGAACGGCTCGAACGGGCGCCGCTCTCGACCACCACCTGGGCAGCGCTCCTGGCGGGGATCGCCCTTTTTACCGCGCTCGTCACGAACGATGCCGTCGCGGTGATCGCAACGCCGTTTCTCCTGCGGTTCGCCGAGCGGCGGCGTGTTCCGCCGGTCCCGCTGCTCCTCCTGCTGATGGCCGGCATCACCACGGGGGCCGTGCCAAGTCCATTCGGCAGCCCACAGAACCTCCTGGTCGCCGCATCGGGGGACCTTCCGGTCCCGTTCATCACGTTTCTCGTGCAGCTCGGTGTGCCGACCGTGATCTCACTCCTGGTCGTGCTCGTCCTCTTCCGGGCGGTCTCGCCCTATCTCGGACGGGTTCCACGGGTCGACCTCCCCATCACCGAGCCGATCGTGGACGGGCCGACCACGTCCCCGCTGCTGGCGCGTGCCTCGATCGTCGTCCTCGCCCTCCTCGTCGGCGTGGAGATCGTGAGCGGGCTGCTCGATTGGGGCCTTGCTCTGCCATTCGCCGGGATTGCCCTTGCCGGCGCGGTCCCGCTCCTCCTGGATCGAACACGGGGATCGTCGGTCCGGGCGATTGACTGGCGGACCCTCGTCCTCTTCATCGGGCTCTTCGTCCTCACCGAGGGCGTCAGATCCTCCGGGCTGGTCGAGGGGGCGCTCGCCGTCGGGACGGGGACGCCCGCAGCGCTGATCGCCCTTTCCGTGCTCGGCAGCCAGGTCGTCTCGAACGTCCCGCTGGTCGCAATCGCCCTCCCGTTCGTCGAGCCGCATGGCATCCAGGCGCTGATGGCCCTCGCCGCCGGGTCGACGATTGCCGGCCATCTCACCCCGATCGGGGCCGCCTCGAACCTGATCGTGCTCGAGGCAGCGGCGCGACGCGGGGTGGGCGTGCCGCTCCGGCTCTTTTTCGGTTTCGGCCTGCCACTCGTGCTGGTCCAGGGGTTCTGCTACTGGGCCTGGCTCATGATCCTGGGATAAAAAAAGAGGGATGATCAGATGTACCGCGGGCGCACCGAGAGCCGACGGGCCGTGTAAAGCGGCCGGAAGGGCATCGTCCCGGTCGCCTTCTGCACCAGGGCGATCAGCGCCTCCTCGGAGACCTGCTCCTTGTGCGGCTTGTTCGGCGCGGAGAGGCGCCGGATGGTGACCGTCAACTGACCGGACTCGACCTCGGCGTCCCCGAGCACGACGACGAACGGCACCCAGTCCATGCCGGCTTCACGGACCTTCTTGCCCATGCTCTCATCCCGGTCATCGAGGTCGACGCGGATCCGCCCGGCGCTGAGCCGGTCGGCGAGCTCGGCGGCGACCTGGACGTGGCGTTCAGCCACCGGGATGACCCGGACCTGGGTCGGCGCGAGCCACTCGGGAAGCATCGGCACGGACTGGTGGGCGGTCTGCTCGAGGAGGGCGCAGATCACCCGCTCGACCGACCCTGTTGGCGAGCAATGCAGGATCGGCGGGAAGACCTCGGCGCCGTCCTGGTGGTACTTGATGTCGAAACGGGCCGAGGACTCGACATCGATCTGGACCGTGGGGTTCTCGACCGGTCGGCCCTGGCCATCGATCGCGGCGAGGTCGATCTTCGCGATCCAGTAGTGGACGCGGTCGGAGAGGAGCTCGATCAGCATCGGAGCGTTCGATTGGGTCACCAGCCGGACGACCCAGTCACGGTGCTCCTCGTAGAAGGCGCGGGTGCATCGGAAGGCGGCAACGAGCGGCGTCTCGAGGTCGCGCCCGGTCTGCCACCCGAGACGGAGCTGCTCCTCGAAGCAGGTGAGCGCCTGGTCGAGGTCGCGGCAGAGGGTGTGCATGTCGGGCATGGTGAAGGCCCGAAGACGCTTCAGCCCGATCACCTCGCCGCGCTGCTCGTGCCGGAACGAGTAGGTCGAGAGCTCGTACATCTTCATCGGGAGGGTGTTCGGCGAGATGTGCATGTCCCGCATGATCGAGAACATGCCGAAGCAGGCCGCGAAGCGGAGCATCATGGACCGGTTGCCCGAGCGGAAGCGGTACTGCCGCTCGCCGAACTTGTCCGCGTGCTCGAAGATGGCCCGGTCGGCCAGGTCGTACATGACCGGGGTCTCGACGGGCGAGCCGCCGTACTCGAGGACGAGCCCGAGGGCGTAGTCCGCGATCAGGTCGCGGACGAGCTTGCCGCGCGGGAGCCAGCGGAGGTTGCCGACGTCGGAGGCGGGCTCGTAGTCGACGAGCTCCTTCGCCCGCATCAGCTCCACGTGGACCGGGTCGCCGCCGGTGGGGACGGCCACGCCGAGCTCCTTCTTGACCAGGCAGCCGAAGCCCGAGTCGTCCATGAACTCGTCGACCTCGTGCTCGACCCCGTCGGGGGTCATCACGAAGAACGAGTGGTCGACCGCGGGTTTGGCCGGCCCGGCGTCCTCGTCGGCGCCGGAGGGGACGATCGTCTTGGAGAGCTCGGAGAGGGGGTGACCCTTGCAG
>CAYLUL010000071.1:0-8868 GCA_964386835.1 uncultured Methanospirillum sp. | reverse complement strand
TCATCACGTCAATTAACGGTACGATTTGATATATGTCTTCTCAAATTCTCGGGAGAGAGTGCGTGAACTCGCCCCCACCCGGTGGGGGCGAGTCCCTGGTTGACCACATTATCCGTTCTGGCGCCCGGCAGACATCGCGGTGATTGCGGATGGGACCGTCAGTGTCATCGGGTGAACTCCACGCCCGTCCATCAAATACAATTAACAAAATTAATGCACACAGTCCTCACAACGGCAGGGTACGAGATGGTTACCCCTTTCGTCCGCCTCTGGCACCTCCCGCCTCCGCGTTCCGTCCTCGCAGCTTCGACCGTCTGCGCCTGCCTCCTTCTGCTCCTGGTCGTTCCTGCTGGCGCGACCGGCTGGTGGATGGGCATCCCGTCTCCTGAACATCCCGGTGGCATGGACATCGTGCCCATTATGAAGGATTCTGAACTGGTACAGGGGAGTGACGGGGCGCCCCAGGTCGCGACCAGGCTTTCGCTCTCCTCCGCGGAAAGAGTTCTTTCGCACCCCTCGATCTCGGCAGTCACACCCACCTGGGGGAGATGGGGCTCATCTGCTACTCTGGTCCTCTCGGGCGAGGATCTCTCCGATGTCGTCAGGGTCGTGCTGAACCGGACCGGTAACCCAAATCTCTCCGCCTCGACCGGGGTCGTTGCCACCGGGACCACGGTGTCGGCCCCGCTCACGCTCTGGAGCCCGCTCCGTCCCTCCCTCTGGGGGCCCTGGAATATCACGGTTGCGACGAGCGATGGCACCGAGGCCACCCTCATCGGTCCGTTCGAGCTGGTCCCGCCCCCGAAAGTGACCTCCTGCAACGTTTCGAGTGGTCGGCGCGGGACGACAGTGCCGTTCCGGATCGAGGGGACCGATTTCATGGGCACTCCCGCGTCACTCCGGGTCGACCTCTCCGGGATGTCCGGCACCCCGGTGACGGTCCCTGCCACGATCATCCAGGTCTCCCGGACCGTGGTCGAGGGATGGTTCGAGATACCGCTCGAGACCCCGCTTCTCTGGTACGAGATCGTGGTGCGGGACGTCGATGGTGTCTACAACATCTACAATAACCCTTTCGCGGTCATCGAGGCCCCCTCGATCGCCGCCGTGACACCCCCGTACCTCCGCCGCGACGGCGAGCCGACGGCTCTGGTGGTGACGGGAAACGGCGTTGGAGAGGCGACCGTCGTCCGGCTACAGAGCGCTGGGCGGGACCTCATCAACACTTCCCCCCGAGCGATCAACGGGTCCGCCGTCGAGGCGACCTTCACAGCCCCGGCTGACACACCACTCGGCGATCGGACCCTTGCCGTCACCCTTCCGGGAGGTACCGAGATCGTGCGGACGGGCGGTGTCACTGTCATTGCGAATCCCCGGCCAACCGGGATGAACGTGACCGACGCAGTGACAGGAGACGCGGCGATCACGCTTGCGATTGAGGGGACGGACCTTGTGCCAGGTCAGCTCGAACTCCGGGACGGCCCGATCCCGGTGATGCTGCCGGGTTTGGCCTCGATCGATGATGGCGTTGTCATCTGGACGGGCTCGCTCATCGGGGTGTTGCCAGGGACATATCAGCTCTGGGTCCACGGAGTCTCCCCACTGGAGTACGCAGTGCCGGCGCGGCTGACAATTCACCCCTCCGAGGTCCAGGCCCGGATCGTCGCGGACCGTCTTTTCGGTACTCAGCCGCTTTCAATCTCGTTCAGGGGCGATGTGACCGGGTATGCAGACCACTTCTCCTGGTCGTTTGGCGACGGCTCACCGGATGCGTCAACCCAGAACGCGAGCCACACCTATTCCACACCGGGCACGTACAGGGTCTCCTTTGTCGCAGGAAATCGTGTTGAGACGAATTCAGTGTGGACGGACGTTGTGGTCTCGTCGTCTCTGCAGGCCTCGTTTTCGGCCTATCCACAATCAGGCCCGGTTCCGCTCCAGGTGCGGTTCCTCGACTACTCGACCGGTAACCCGACGTCGTGGTCATGGTCGTTCGGTGACGGTTCGACCTCAACCGACCGAGAGCCGATGCACGTCTACACCGATCCGGGCCGGTACACCCCAACGCTGTTAATCACGGATGCGACCGGTGCATCAAGCATGCGATCGCTCGAGCTCGGAATCGTTGCAACCAACACGCTCACGCCGGCACCGACGATCACACCGACACCCACAGTGAACGTGACAGTCACATCAAATGTGACAGTAACACCGACTGTGAATCGAACACCGACTGTGATAATAACACCGGATATCACAACCCTCCCAACCGGGACGGTGTCGCCGACCATGACGGCGGCACTGGGTCCATATCCGGCTCCGCATGTCGCGCCGTGCCGGATCGAGGCCGAGGACTACGACATCGGAGGTTACTCGGATACGACGCCCGGCAATGAGGGTGGCACCTACCGTCAGGATGATGTCGACATCGAGACCATGTATGGCCCAACGAATGTCGGCTGGATCCGGCCGGGCGAGTGGCTTGTCTACTCCATCGACGTGAACGAAGCCGGCGTCTACGCCCTGACCTGCCGGGTGGCAAATCCCGGCATCGTCAAGCCGGTTGCAGTCCTCGTCGACGACGTAACCGTCGCCCAAGTGACGGTCCCGGGCACTGGTTCATTTGGAATATTCGCGGACACAGTCTCGTCATCGTTCCCTCTCGCTCCCGGCCGGCACCGGATCCGGCTCGCCTTCGGTCCGTCAGGCAGCTTCAATCTCGACTCTTTTGACGTCCGCCACGCAGGGGAACCCAATCCGACCCTGACGGTCTCGCCGACGCCGATTGCAGGCGGAGCCTCGTTCGTCGCGATCCCGCTGAAGGCTCCCCGAGGGAGCCGGGTGAAGTTTACCCTGATCCCGCCTGCGGGCAGGACCGTGAAGACGGTCTGGTGGTCGTTCGACTCTCCGGCCCACCGCTATACCTGGAACTCGCGGATCGTAAATCCGAGCTTCTATTATCCCGTCCGGGGTACCTTCTCACCCTTCGTCAAAATCATCTACACCGACAACAGCAATGAGGTCGTCCACCGGCCGGGGTACATCAGGATGACCTGATCTCCCCTTATTCGACGCACATCCCGGGCAGAATCGAGGCATCGACTGCTCGGTCCTGCGGGGCTCGACAGATCCGAAGTGGCCGTCGAAGACCGACCCTTCCGCCCGGGCTGATCAGAGATAATCGGCCTGGATTGCGACGACCTCGGTGGAGTCGACGGCGGCGGCGTACCGCTCGAGGGGCTCGGCGTTCAGGACGAGGAAATGGGGGCCCCAGCGGAACGCATCCATCAGGGCTCGGGCCTGGTCTGGTTCTCCGAGAATGAAACAGGCCGCTGCGAGCGCCTCAGCCGACGAGAGGCGGAGCGGTCGGCCGTAGTTGGTCGGGTTCGCTGCAACCAGGTACGGAAGCGCCCTGTGATGGCGCCAGGCGGCGAAGATCCCGGCGTCAAGCACCTCCCATGAGCAGTCGAGGGCGGTCACCGAGCGCACATGCCCCCCCGTCCCCGGGGCATCGGCCGGCGAGAGTGCCCGCTCGGCAGTGGGGTCCAGGATAAGCGTCGACCGCGGCACCCTTTCAGGGCGGTCCAGCACGCGGACGAGGCCGACCCGCCCGAGCCGGACCATCGTGCACTTTTTTGGAGCGCAGGTATTGTCGCGGTAGGCGAGGAGGGGGATCATCTATACCCGTCTCGCCCCCACCCTCCATAATGTACGTGCTCGCCGCCCCCTGCCTCCTCGATCCCTCCCTCCGGGCCGAGGGGATCACCTCGGACGAAGACCGCGCCGCCTTCGCCCGGGCGCTCGAGCGCTGTGACGAGTTCGGGATCGAGGTCGTGCCTCTCCCCTGTCCCGAGACCCTCCACCTGGGTCGCCCCCGCTCTCCGGGGCCGCTCCAGGGCCGGCTCGACACGCCGGCCTTCGAGGCGCTCCTCGACCGGTTCGAGGAAGAGGTGCGGGCGGTAATCACCGCCCGGGGCCCGCCGCTCTGCGTCGTCGGGGTCGACTCGTCCCCCTGCTGCGGGGTCACCCGGCACTTCCTTGATGAGGCCCGGCGTCCCAGGAGAGGGACCTGGCTTGCCCGGTTCTCCGATCTCCCCGCGGTCGATGTCAAGACGTTCGCCCGCTACCGGGTCTATCTCGCGGCCCCGCTCTTCTCGGCTGCCGAGCGGGAGTTCAACGCCCGCCTCGCCAGCTTTCTCCTGGACAGGCACTACCGGGTCATCCTCCCCCAGGAACGAGGGGATGATGGGGCCGTTCGCGATGAGGGGGCGCTTCGAAGGCTCTACGAACAGCTCCTTTTCGAGCTCGAGGGTGCGGATGTCGTCGTCGCAGTGATCGATGGTTCGGATGCTGACTCGGGGACCGCCTGGGAGATGGGGTACGCCTCCGCCCGGGGCATCCCGGTGATCGCGCTCAGGACCGACTTTCGGCGCGTGGGCTCTCATGAGCGGGTGAACCTGATGCTCGAGTGCTCGTCAACGATCGCCGGCTCGTTCGAGGAGCTGACCGCTCTGCTCGAGGATCGGGCAGAGCACGAAGAAAAAGAGGGTTACCAGGCCTCGGGGAAGGCCATGTTGGTGTAGATGTCCTCGAGCCGGGCCTTGTGCCCGCGCTCCATTGCGGCAAGCTCGGTGAAGAGCTTCTTCTGATCGGGGTCGTCGGTCGCATTCGCGAGCCCGGTGTACATCTGCATCGCTTCGAGCTCCTTCTTGATCGCGATCACGAGCCCGTCGATCGGCTTGAGGTCGGCGGTGAGCGGCGGGGAAGCGACCGAATCAGCGACCTTGTAGTCCCTGGTGGTCGAGAAGCCGAGCGAGGAGAAGTCCTTCGTCAGCATCTTCTGGAGGAACTCCCGGTGGCTGGTCTCGTCTCCGGCAAGCTCCTTGAAGAGCGACTTCAGGTTCGCATCCTGGACCTTCTCCGCGACCGTGTTGTAGAACGAGTAGGCCTCGACCTCGCGATCGATCGCCAGTGTGATGATCTTGCGGTATTCTTCTGGAGTCATGACTAATGACAACCTCCGTTGCAAACTACTGTTCTGCACCGGGATATTTAATTGAATGGTATCGTTGGTTTGATGCAGCTCCCTCACGAGTGCCCTATTTATTAAATATTATGGAACAACATTTCTTTCTGATAATCGCTTGAACCGCGTGAACCGGTGCCGGGAAATAATGATGGGGATGGATGAGGATCCGAAGGGCCGCTACGGGGTGAGCGGGTAGGTGGCGCTCGATACGGGGACGACGGCGTGGCTGCTCGTCTCGACTGCGCTCGTAATCCTGATGACGCCAGGGGTTGGGCTCTTCTACGGCGGGATGGTGAGAAAGAAGAACTTCATCTCGATGATCGCGCTCTCCCTCGTCGCGCTCTCCCTCGTGAGCCTTCAGTGGGTCCTGGTCGGTTATACCCTCGTCTTCGGTCACGATATCGGCGGCCTTATCGGGGGGCTTGAGCATATCGGGCTCGCGGGAGTCGGTCTGGACCCGGGTGACGGGACCTATCCACCGGTCCTCTTCGCTGCGTTTCACCTCGCGTTTGCCGCGGTAACGCTCGCCGTCATCACCTCCGCCGTTGCCGAACGGGTGAAACTGAGCTCGTTCCTCGTGCTCGGTCTCCTCTGGACCACGCTCGTCTACGACCCTCTCGCCCACTGGGCGTGGGGAGGGGGCTGGGCCCAGTCCCTCGGGCTCCTGGACTTCGCCGGCGGTACCGTGGTCGAGATCAACTCAGGCTTTTCGGCACTTGCGCTCGCCCTCGTGATCGGGAAGAGGGTCGGGTTCGGGCAGCACTCCATGGAGCCGCACAACATCCCGATGGCCCTGCTCGGCGGCGGGCTCCTCTGGTTCGGGTGGTTCGGGTTTAACGCGGGGTCTGCCCTCGCGGCCGACGGGATCGCGGCGAACGCGTTCCTGGTCACCAATACCGCTGCTGCCTCTGGTGCGATGGCCTGGCTCCTCGTCTCCTGGCTGTATGGCCGTCCCGCATCTCTCGGCATGATCACGGGCGCGGTGGCGGGCCTCGTCGCGATCACCCCAGCCGCCGGTTTCGTCACGGTCCCCGCCTCGGTCCTGATCGGCGGAGTCGCGGGCGTCCTCTGTTACGGGGCGATGGTCTGGCGGCTCCGGCGGCAGTACGACGAGTCTCTCGACGCCTTTGCAGTCCACGGGATTGGCGGGCTCTGGGGTACGGTGATGACGGGGATCCTCGCGGCAACCGCGGTCAACCAGTTCCCCGGCCTCCTGGAGGGAAGCGTCCAGCAATGCCTTGTCAACGCGGGCGGGGCCCTTGTCGCCGTCGTCTACGCGTTCGGCGTCACCTATCTGATCGCGCTCGGGGTCGACCGGTGTATGGGACTCCGGGTGACCGAGGAGGAGGAGTATGTCGGCCTCGACATCTCGCAGCATGGGGAGCGGATCTCGTACTAGCAACCTTTTTCTCATGCCGCCCCCTGATCTGACTGGAATGTCAGTCGCACGCGTATTCGTCCTTCTCGCCCTTCTCCTCCTTGTTGCCAGCGCCGCGCTCGGCGCCGGCTGCCTCGGCGAACCTGCTCCCGCCTCGAGCGGCAGCGCGGCAGGATCACCATCGTCCAGTGCCGACGGAACACCGGGCGGCACGACCGGTCCTGCCAGCGACACGACGATACCGGTTCCGATCCCGGTCGGGAGCTGAAGCCCATGGCCAGGCGCAGGCGGACGAGGCTGCCGCGAGCCGTCCTCCTCGGACTCCTCGGCGCCATCCTGCTCTCAGCCGGTTGCTTTAACCCCATCTCGGCACTTCCGGGCGGTGGGTACACGACTCTCCTCGCAGGAGACTCCATCCCGGCCCGCATGATTCTCGTTGGGGCCGGCGCCTCCATGGCGCTTGTCCTCCTCGCCCGGCGAAGGGCCCTCCTCATGACGGGTGCATTCTCGGGCCTGATGGTCCTTCTCGAGTTCCTCTCCCGGCGGGACACACTCCTCCCCCTTCCCGCAAGCGGGTCGCCGGCGGAGACCGTTCTCGCCTCGTTCTCCAGCGAATGGGGGTGGGGGCTCCTCGTTCTCGGTACGGTGCTTCTCCTTGTCGCCGGCGCCCTTCCCTCTCGCTCGAAGCGCGCTCCTCCCCCCGAGAAGCCTCGCCGCCGGCGCTGACCCTTCCATTTCTCTCCTATCCACGTCCTCAAATACAAAAGTTTTATAACTATAATGATTAATCATTGCAAAACTTGGAGGCGTCAGGGATTCTTCGCGAACAGTGGCGCGGCCCATGCGGTGGAGACCAACGGGCCCACGAGATGGAGACGAAGGCAGGGGCTTGAGACTCCGGGATTGACCTTGAGAGCACCCGCCCCGTGATACGGGCGGGACGAGTGCGAAAGACGAGAGAGACCCATGCAAGAGAATTTCGACGTGCGGCTGGCCGAAGAGGTCAAGTATTACCGACCGGCACCTGAGTATCGTGAGCATGCCTGGACCAGTGACTACGAAGCGGCCTATGCCGGTTTCCTCGAGAACCCCCAGGGGTTCTGGGAGGCGGAGGCAGGCGAGCTCGAATGGTTCCGCAAGTGGGACGAGGTCCTGCACTGGGACTACCCCTACGCGCAGTGGTTTGTCGGCGCCCGCCTCAATATCACCCACAACTGCCTGGACCGGCACATCGCCGATCACCGGCGGAACAAAGTGGCCCTGATCTGGCGCGGTGATGAGGGCGAGGAGCGTATTTATACCTACTATAAACTCTGGCGCGAGGTGAACCGGTTTGCGAACGGTCTCCGTTCCCTGGGAGTGAAGAAGGGAGACCGGGTCTGCATCTATATGCCGGTCGTGCCCGAGCAGACGATTGCGATGCTCGCCTGCGCCCGGATCGGCGCGGTCCATTCGGTCGTCTTCGGCGGCTTCGGATCCCAGGCCGTCGCGACGCGCCTCAACGACGCCCAGGCCAAGATCGTGATCACGGCCGATGTCGGGATGCGGCGGGGTAAGCGGATCCCCCTGATCACGATCGTCCAGGATGCGGTGATCGACGCCCCCTCGGTCGAGCGGATCGTGATCCTGCGTCGGCAGCTCGACCACCCGGTTCCCGTCCACGAGGAACGCGAGGTCGACTTCTACGAACTGATGGAGGGCAAGTCCTTCGAGTGTGAACCCGAGGTGATGGATTCCGAGGACCCGTTCTTTATTCTCTACACTTCGGGCTCGACCGGCGCCCCCAAGGGGATCGTTCACACCTGCGGCGGATACATGGTCGGGGCCCATTACACGACCCGGCACGTCTTCGACTTCAAGGACAACGACGTCTACTGGTGCACGGCCGACCCGGGATGGATCACCGGCCACTCGTACGTGGTCTACGGCCCGCTCATGGTCGGCGGCACGGTCGTGATCGCCGAGACGACTCCGGACTACCCCGATCCCGGGTCTTTCTGGGAGATCGTCGAGGACCTGGGGGTCACCATCTTCTACACGGCCCCGACCGCGATCAGGATGTTCATGAAGGTCGGGGAGCAGTGGCCCAACAAGTACGACCTCCGGTCGCTCCGGGTGCTCGGCTCGGTCGGCGAGCCCCTGAACCCGGAGGCGTTCGAATGGTTCTACCGCGTGATTGGCAAGGAGCGCTGTCCCCTTGTTGACACCTGGTGGCAGACCGAGACCGGGATGCAGATGGTCACGACCATGGTCGGTGAGCCGATGCGCCCCGGGTTCGCGGGCCGGCCGATTCCCGGCGTGGTGGCCGATGTGGTGAACAAGGAGGGCATCTCGGTTGAGCCGGGCACCGGCGGCTTCCTGGTGATTCGCGAGCCCTGGCCGGCGATGCTCCGGACAGTCTACGGTAACGACGAGCGGTACCGGCAGTACTGGGAGACGGTCCCGGGCTGCTACACGGCCG
>CAYLUL010000070.1:0-8955 GCA_964386835.1 uncultured Methanospirillum sp. | reverse complement strand
GACAATGATATCTCGCCCCCCGCTACGGTCTGACACACCGACTCGAACGATCAGAGTGCGCATCTCACCGTCCCGGCGGATGATTCGGTGCTCCATCTGGTGCTCTGTATCGGCATTCGATGATGGAGGGCGGCCCCGAAGTGCCGCAGTGACAGCGTCATGGTCCTCCGGGTGAACAAACTCCCGGATGTACCGTTCCGGGGTCATCAGGTACCCCCCTTCTCGCTCTGCTGACGTGCCGTACAGGGCATAGAAACGGTCATTGAACCTGAAAAGCCCGGTCTTCAGATCCAGCTCCCAGTTCACCAGGTCGGCCAGGTCCATCGCCTTCGCGACCATGCGCTGGCTCTCCCGGAGTTCGTGCTCCATCCGGCTACGCTCGACCTCTGCAGCCGCTTTCACGGCGATAATGTCCAGGGTTTTCCGTGCTGACGGGGACAACTGTAGTGGCGAACGGGAAAGAGCACACAGAATCCCGGATACCTTCCCCTGGGAATCCCACAGTGCTGTGCCGACATATCCCTGGATATTGAGGTCACGAATGTCCTGGGCGTCCGGGAAGAGCCGGACGGAATCACTCGGGTAATAGCAGAATCCCTTCTCCGTGACGTTCTCGCACGGGGTGCCTTTGAGATGATAGATGAAATCGTCGACCCGTTGCCCATCCAGGATCATGGAGAGGACCTTCACCGTGTCCTGGTCGGGCTGAATCTCTCCGATCATGACGCAATCGGCACCCAGCCAGGAACTGACCGTCTCGACAATCTTCTGGAGGGAGTTGAGCCCGGTTGTTCCCACCGTGCTTTCGATCACCGCCTGCATGGCAGACTGGGTGGCGACGTGTTCGGTGATGTCCCGCATGGATACCTGAACCCCGTCGAACCGACCGTCACGCAGGACCGGCACCGCGAACAGGCTGACCATTACCGGTGTTCCATCCTTCCTGCTGAGCTGCAGCTCGATATTTTCAACCGGGAGCCCTCTCATCGTTGCCTGAACCGCATCCATCAGGGCCGGGCCCGTCTCAGAAAAGATCGTTGCGACGGCAAATTCGGGCGATTTTCCAAGCAGTTCTTCCGGAGCGAATCCGAGCATCGGCCGTACCGAGGGGGAGACGTAGGTCGGGCTCATCTCGTTATTGAGGACCAGGATCAGATCGGATGATCGCTCGGTCATCCCGCGGAAGCGCTCCTCACTTTCACGAAGGGCTTCTTCGGTTCTCGTTTGGTCACTGATGTCAACGATGACGCCCCGAATGCCGGTGATGCTATCATTCACGAGAATCGGTGTTGAATAGATAGAGATCGGGAACGTGCTGTGGTCTTTTCGGAGGGCCGTATAGTCATTCGATGCCCCGGACGTCACGCTCTTCCCTTCAATCAGGGCACGGAACGCAGTCGTCGCCCGCTCCACATCATCGGGGACAAGCATCTGCATGACGTTGATACCCTGCCTGAACTCATCGTCAATATACCCGAAGTACTGGAATGCGATCCGGTTGGTGTACGTCAGGATGCCATCTCGATCCGCTTCGAAGACCACCTGCGGGAGGAGTTCGGCAAGATCGTGATACTTCTTCTCGCTCTCTCGCATCGCCGTTTCGGCCAGTTTTTCACTCGTGATATCCTGGGCAATCGAACCGATGCCGATCCCTGAATCGGTCCTGATCGGAAAGACCGTCTGCCGCGTGTAGATCCGGTTGCCGTCCGGACCCTCCGATTCGATCACCCGGGGCTCGTCGAAGACCGGAATTCCCGACCTGAGGGAAGCACGGATCCGCTGCTCAATGCGGGCTCGGTGTTCTTCCGTGCGGTGTTCGGCTGGCATCATCTGGAAGGTGAGGTCCCATACATGCCTCCCAAGCGCTTCGTGTGTGCTGACCCCGGTGATCCGTTCCGCTCCGGCATTCCACTCGAGCACTTTTCCTTCTTCATCAACGATGGTGACGGATTCCCTGGTCGTTTCAACGAACGAACGAAGCCTGGACTCGCTTCTCCGCAGTTCCTCCTCGGTCTTTCGCCGCCGTATGGCCTGCTGGATCATATGTGCCAGTTCCGCGAACTGCGCCCGTACGTCGCCGCCTTTCTGGAGATAAAAATCAGCGCCGTTGTTGATCGCGTTGATGACCACCTCTTCACGTCCTTTTCCGGTAAAAAGGATAAACGGGAGGTTGCCGAACCGCTCTCGGACCGCTTTCAAAAATGCGATCCCGTCCATATCTGGCATCTGGTAATCTGAGATGACCAGGTCGTAGGTCTTCGAATTCAGAAGGGTGAGTGCTGCCACGGGCGAGGTGATCGTATCAACGCGAAAGTGCCCGCTCTGCTCAAGAAACGCCTTGCCGATCTCAAGGAGAGTCGGTTCATCATCGACGTACAGAATCCGATCGGTTGTATTCACGTGATCGCACTTCGCTATTGTGTGAGGGTCCTATTATTTCTTGAGTATAGCGACAACCATGCCTCCAATCTCCTCCGTCGCGCACGGACGATGGTGTGATTTTTTGGTGCCCGGCTCTCTTATCGGCTCTCCACGCATTCATACCCGACAATTCGACCGGTTACACCTCGTCGAAGATCCTCCTTCGCCGCGAGTTTCCGTCGCCGATATTCCGCGCGGCCCTTCCGGCTATTGAGGCGATCTCTCCGTTCACCATGAATCTTTCAATCTCCATGAGTGGCCGCCCAGTCGACACAGGCCCACGATGCACAGCTGCTCGACGCCCCTTCACCGTTCTCGGCGATCTCAACCGAAAAAATTCGACGCCGACATACTCCCCTGAAAAACTGGCTTCGTCTCTCTTTCTCCCTCTCCCCGGCTCGGAGCGGTTGTTCGCCGCTTCTTCGAGTGATCGCCTTCGTTGGTTTCTTCCACCACGACGGGTCGAACAGGGGCTCTGCAAGATCCACCGGATCACGCTCCTCGTGGTCGGGGGGCGGCACGACAGCGTCGCCCCTGCTCGCTCTCTCGCGCCCGGCCGTTCCTCTCCGGCGATCACAAGGATAATGGACCGCGAACGTCCACCTCAGATCCGATGGCCGGTCCCGGCTGACCGCCATTGAGGATTGCGGCATGCTCCTCGAGTGCGGGTGCGGCTCCTGGCACAGGAGAGAGAGTCGATCACCATCGAGGTCACGACGACGTGATACTGCCGACGGTTGTATCGGTGCTGGGGATTCGATGGCTCCGGCAGCAGGTCGGGGTCGTCGAAGCGGTCCATCAGGGGAGAGGATTCCATGTGGCTCGCTTCGCGCTGGGTGGGCAGGGCCAGAAACGACGCGTGATCGTTTTCCGGCGAGACCCGATCCCGGCGGGAACTCTCTGTTCGATCATGAAACAATCCGGCCTGCCGCGTGAGGAGTTCATTGATCGCCTCTCCCGGTAGGGCGACGAGCTGTGAGGTCATCCATGCCCTTTTACTGTCTTCGCTGCGGTGAGTGCTGCTCGGCCATGGGCGAGGTCCACGCCCTCGAGCGGGGCCCAGCCGGCGCCCTCGCGGTCCGCAACCGGTACACCGGCGAGCTCACGCAGGTCACACGTGACCCTGATAAAGCCGGCCTTCTCGACGAGCGGGCGATCCCCGGTGCCTGCCCTCTCCTCCGCCAGGATCGTGCCGGCCTCGCCGTCTGCCCGGTCCACGAGACCTGGCCGGCGATCTGCGCCGAGTACGCCTGCTGGCGCCTCCTCGCTCTCGACCCTGCCGGCCGGCGCGCCGCCCGGGTGATGGGCCGACGCCACCTCGCCATCGACGACCCCGCCCTCGCGGCCGTGCTCGCTCCCCACCGGGAGCGGCTCGGCCGGATCGACGACGAGCGCGACTGGGACGATGCCCTCGCTCGCCTGATCGAGGCTGCCGGCTACCGGGTCGTCCGGTGAGGGCGGGCCCGACCGCGGGTGTCGGGGAGCAAACCCTTATTGCCCGAGCCCCGCATCTATCCCGCATGGGCCCCTGCCCTCCCGGGGGTGACCGCTGATGCCCGCCTCCGCACTCGACGCCGAGGAGGTCGCCGTTCTCTGCCTCCTCGCGGCCGACGGCGACCTTTCGGCCAGCCTGGCCGATGTGGCCGACCTCCTCGAGGCCACCGAGCGGCGGGCCCGGGCCAGTTTCGGCCCGTCCCCCGGCGCCATCCGCCAGGCCCTTACAGGGCTCGCCCTCGAGGCGGCGCTCGTCGACCCCGAATGGCTCCGCGCCGGCGACCTCGAGGCAGCCCTCGCCCCGGTCACGCTTCACGACCTCCTCCCCCCGATGCTCACGCGGGAACGGCTCTGGTTCTCAGCCGGCGGCGCCCACTGGACTCCTGCCTCCCCCGGGTCGCTCGCCTCTCCCGGCTCCCGCCATCGTGCCGATCGCCTCCTCACCCTCGTCGCCTCGCGTGCGCGTCCCCCGGGGGTGATCACGGCGCTCGAACGCCTCGGGTGGGACCGGTCCTTCGTCCGTTCGCTCCTCACCGCGGACCGCCGCTCCGACACCGACGACGTCCGCCAGCAGGTCGCCTGGCAGGACTGGTTCGAGTGAGCGGCCCGCACCGAAGCGCCGGCACTCCATCCCTCCTGGTCGATCTCGAAGTCTTTTTTCCCGCTGATCGCCAATAACTTCACCTCGGCAATGCCACCACCGACCAGGGGAACGCCGGAGAGCGCTCATCGCTCGACGGGGGGCGACGAGTGATCCTGCAGTACTCGCCCTGGTTTCTCCCGTTCCTCCTCTCCGCGGTGGTCACGGGGGCCCTGGCGCTCGCGAGCTGGCGCCGTCGGACCTGCCCGGTCGTCCCCCCGTTTCTCGTCCTCACCGTCGTGATGACCCTCTGGTCGCTTGGGGACGCCCTCGAGGTGGTGACCGCCGACCTGCCGACCCACCTGCTGATCAACGCGGTGAGCTACATCGGTATGGAGGCCGTTCCGCCGGCGCTCCTCTTTCTCGCCCTCTCCTGCGTCGGGAACGAGCACCTCGCGACCCGTCGGAACATCCTCCTCGTCGCCCTCGTCCCGGCGCTGATCGTCCTCCTGGTCGTGACGAACGGCTACCACCACCTCTTCTACACCGGGTACGTCCCGGTCCAGCTGGACGGGTACGTGATGTGGCAGTACCTCCACGGGCCGCTCTTTGCTCCTGCCGCCGGCTTCAACTACCTGGTCGTCCTCACCGCCCTCCTCGTCCTCGCCGCCGGGGCCCTCGTCTCGTCCGGGGTCTATCGGACGCAGCTCCTGGTGATCCTGGCGGGCTCCCTCCTCCCCCTCCTCGCCAACATGGCCTATGTCGTGCAGGGGGCGCTCTCTCCCCAGTACGTCAGCCTGACCGGCATCGCCTTCGCGGTCTCGGTCCTCCTGATCGCACCGGCGATCTTTCGGTACCGGGTGCTCTCCCTGATGCCGGTCTCGAGCCCTCAGATCGTCGCCGCGATGCAGGACGGCGTGGTCGCCGTCGACCCCGAGGGCCGGATCACGGACCTGAACCCGGCGGCGGAACGGGTCCTGGGGCCCGCCTCGTCCCTGGGCGGGAAGCGGGTGGATCAGGCCTTCCCCGCCGCCGCCCCGCTCCTCTCTGCGGTGCGCAGCCAGGGCGGCGAGGCCCGCGCCGACGTGACGCTCCCCGGTGCCGACGGCAACCGGGTCCACGAGGTCTCCGCCCTCTCGATTCGCTCCGCGACCGGTTTGGAGCGGGGGCACCTCCTGATCCTCCGCGATATCACCGACCGGACGCGGGCCATCACGGCGCTGCGGGAGAGCGAGGCGCGGTACCGGGAACTGGTCGACCTTCTCCCCGAGGTGGTCTTCGAGGCGGACCCGGACGGGCGTCTCCGCTATCTCAACTCGCGGGCCCCCCGGGTGCTGGGCTGGACCCTGGAGGACGTCGCGTCCGGCATCTCCCTGATCAACGGACTGGACCCTGATGAACGGGAACGGGTCCTCGAGGCGATCCGGCAGATCTGTGCCAGCGGCGAACGGGGTGAGGTCGAGTTCGTCACCGCGAGAAAGGACGGCTCTCCGCTCCCGGTGCTGATGGCTGCCACCCCCGTGACCGCGAGTGGGTCGTGCCTCGGGGTCCGGGGGATCCTGGTCGACATGACCGAGCAGCGGCGTTCGACCGACGCCCAGAAGGAAGCCCTGCGCCGGATGGGCCTCCTCAACAGCATCACCCGTCACGACATCCTGAACCAGCTCACGGTCCTTCTGGGTTCGCTCGATCTCGCCCGGGAGGAGGAATCGGGGGCGTGCCAGGAAGGCCTTGACCGGGCGGGCCGTGCCGTCTCCCTTATCCAGGGCCTCGTCGCGTTCATCGGCGACTACCAGGAGATCGGGGCCCATGCCTCGGGGTGGCAGCCCCTCGGATTGATCGTGGAACGGGTTGGCCAGACGCTCGCCTCCCCCGGAGTACTCGTCATTCCTCCTCCCGATCGGGTGGAGGTCTACGCCGACTCCCTCTTCGAGAAGGTGATCTTCAACCTGGTGGAGAACGCCGTCCGTCACGGGGAACGGGTCACCCGGGTCGAGTTCTCGGTCCGCCAGGGATTGAACGGGCTGGTGATCGTCTGCGAGGACAACGGCATCGGGGTGCCGGCGGAGGAGAAGGAGGCCGTCTTCGCGAAGGGGCACGGCCGGAACACGGGCCTGGGCCTCTTTCTCTCCCGCGAGATCCTGGCGATCACCGGTATGACGATCGTCGAGAACGGAAGGCCGGGCGCCGGGGCGCGGTTCGAGATCGCCGTCCCGGAAGGGCACGTCCGGTTCCCCTGACCGGCGGGATGCAACCCTCGGGCGTTTCTGTCACGACTCCGCGTGCAACGGATCGAGCGTTGCGCCGGCGAGGGTGGGCGGAAAAATTCCCTCCCTGGTGACGGACGGGCCGCGATGGCCCGGTCAATTGCCGTCAGTGACCCGGGAGTACGGGATGTTGCCAGCGCCGATCTCGGTCGTGAGGGGGATCCTGAGCTCGCGGAGGCGGCCCGGGAGGTTCATCCCCGAGAAGGCGACGATGGAGATCCGGTACGGATCGGGCGGGGCGTTGAAGACCTGGAGGCCCATGGTGACCGGAAAGACGAACCCGGCGGCGCGGAGGGACCTGATCACCTCGGTGACCTGCTCTTCGGCCGAGTCCGGGACCTGCCGGATGTTGGCGAGGGCCACCCCGGACCCGTGCTCGACTAAGGGACCGATCGAGGTCCGGCCCGACGAGATGAAGAGGGCGAGGGGGTCGATCGTGGTGCCGCGGTAGCCGATCAGGTCGTTGAACCCTGCCGCCTGCCGGTCCTGGATCTGGAGGGTGCCCCCGTACGCGACGCGGACCGGGATCCCGTGGTGCTGAAACACCCCGTCCATCGTGATGGAGCAGACCGAGATCAACCCGACCGATCCCGACGGGACCCGGGGATGGCGCTCCTGGATGCGATAGTGGGAGAAGAAGCCGTAACCGGCGCCGATCACGGCATCGAACGCGGCACAGGCCTCGTCGAGCCGCTCCTCGGGGACGATCGTCAGGTTGTAGGCCACATCGCCGGTTCCCGTCTCGGGGTTGAACGTGGACCGGAAGGCGAGCCGTTCGAGCTTCGAGATGATGAACCCCGTCCGGTCGTCGACAAGCGCCTTGTCGGTCTCGCCCCGGCCCATCTCAGTCAGGACCCGTCCGTGGTTCCCGACCTTGGTGGTGAAGTTGTTGTCGTCCAGGTACCGGAGGTAATACTGGACGGCGCGGTCCGAGAGGACAAAGCCCCGCTCGGCCATCAGTTCGGAGAGCCGTTTTGCGCCGATCGGCTCGGACTGGTCCTTGAGGATCCGGAGGAGCTCGACGACCTTGCGTTCGGTCCGGATCATGACTCCCGGGCCGTGACAGCCCCCTGGCTGTCCTGGTACCGGCCCCGGTACTCTCGGTGGTTCTCCATCACCTCGGAGAAGAGGATCTGGACGACCCGGTCACCGGGATCGAGCCTGACCTCCTCGGGGCCGAGGTTCGAGAGTGCCAGCGTCAGCTGCCCGCGGAAGCCCGGGTCGACGAATCCACCGCCGAGCAGCACCCCTTTCCGTCCGAGTGACGAGCGGCATCGCAGGGTCGCTGCCAGGCCGATCGGCACCTCCACCCATTCGATCGAGGGGACCAGGCGGCACTCGCCGCGCGGGATCACGGTCGCCTCGGCGGCGCGAAGGTCATAGCTGGCCACCTGGAGCGACTCCTTGGCAAATGGCCGGATCGTGAGCCGTTCGCCCGGTTCGAGCGTGCGGAGCCGACGGACGATCTCCTCGCCGGACAGAATCATAGGAAGATCAGGAGCTTCCGAATACTTAATAGTCATCGATGCCTAACGATCAGGCGGATCTATAGGGTAGAGGATATCCTCTTGGGCTTCGAACCCAAGGACCCGGGTTCGATTCCCGGTGGATCCGTTTGCTGTTTTTTGGGGTGCGAAATCGTTAAGAGCTTGTGTACCCTTTGAATACTACAACATCTCCCGGAGGTCCCGGCTGGCCGGGCGAGCGCGCGTCCGCAAGCTTCATGTGTGATGCGCCGGTTGATTGAGGTATCGGAGGTCGAGCATGAGGTGCGGCATGATGAATAGCGGCCCGGCAAAGGGTTTCGTCCACGTTCTGTTCTCCTGTTCTTTTCCGATAGTCAACCGGCACGCCCGGATGGCGGACGTGGCGCAGAGGGGCGAGGATGGGTAAGGCATGCTGAATGAACTGATCGATAAGCGAAAGAATATACTGTCAGAGTCCGAGCAACACAAGGAGCGTCGCAACGAGCTGAACGCGACCGCGAGCAAGTTCGCCCGCGAGCGCAACGCACTGAACGGAAAGACCCGCGAGTTCGTCGAGGAGGCGCAGAAGAACAAGGAGCTCCGCGACCAGGCGAACAAGGACGTTCAGGCCCAGAAAGAGGAGCGCAACGCCCTGAACGAGCAGGCGAACGTCCTCTTCGAGGAGCTCGAGGTCTTCAAGAAGGAGCACGGCTCCATCAAGAACCGC
>CAYLUL010000069.1:2638-8996 GCA_964386835.1 uncultured Methanospirillum sp. | reverse complement strand
GGCGCGTTGTACCGGTGCGCCAGCTTCGGGATGGCCCCGATATGGTCGAGGTGGCCGTGCGTGCAGACGATCGCCTTGACCTGCCCCTCGATCGCGTTCATCATCGTATCGTCCGGGATCGCCTTGATCTGGATCAGGTCCAGGGAGTGCATGTTCTCGATCTCGGCGTCCTCGTGGATCATGACCTGGTCCAGTCGCAGGCCCATATCGAAGATCACGATCTCTTTGCCACAGCGGACGGCGGTCATATTTCTGCCGACCTCGTCGTATCCGCCGACTGCGATGATCTCTACATCCATCTGTATCTCCTATGATTCTATAAGTGTCCGTATTCGTCCTGTGAGGACTGTTCGTGCCTGCGAAAGCGCGGCCACGTCGGGTGACCCCGTGAGGAACATCGCCACGCGCAGCTCGTTGATCACCCTTTCGATAGCGGCGTCGAGCGCGTCCTGGCCGGCACGTGCGGGGGCGAGCAGGGGGAGCGCCATGCCGACAAGATCGGCGCCGAGTGCCACCGCCTTCGCCGCGTCGATCCCGCTCCTGACACCGCCCGTCGTGATCACCGGTCCGCCGAAACGACGGCACTCGACCAGGCTCGCCACGGTTGGGATCCCCCAGTCACGGAAGGACTCGCCGAGCACACGCAGGCGCTCGTCCTCGGGTCTCCCGGACTCCCGTGCCCGGATCGCCTCGATCACCGCCCAGGACGTCCCGCCGAGCCCTCCGGTGTCGATCGCCGCCACACCGGCGCCATAGAGCCGGCGTGCGACCTCGCCGGAGATCCCGTTCCCGGTCTCTTTCGCGATCACGGGGTATGCCGCGTCCTGACAGAGCCGCTCGATCGCATCGAGGACTCCGGTCGCGTCCCGGTCCCCCTCCGGCTGGATCGCTTCCTGGAGGAAGTTTAAATGGATTGCGAGGGCGTCGGCGCCGATCATCTCGACGGCCCGATCCGCCCAGTCTGTCCCGTGATCACGGAGCTGCACCGCGCCCAGGTTCGCGATCACGAACGCTGACGGGGCGGCATCGCGCACCACACGGTAACTCTCGATCTGTCCGGGGTCTTCGAGCGCCGCCCGCTGTGACCCGACCCCAATACCGAGGCCGAAGCGCTCGGCGGCGGCACCGAGCCGGGCGTTGATCCGGGTCGCTTCGGGGTGACCGCCTGTCATCGCGGCGATGACGATGGGGGCGTCGAAGCAGTGCCCGAGGAAGCGGGTCGCGGTCGACACCCGGTCCATGTCGCACTCGGGAAGGGCGTTGTGAACCAGGAGGACGTCGTCGAAGCCAGCATCCCCAGTCTCGACCATCTCGTCGCAACAGATGCGGAGGTGGTCGAGCTTGCGGGACGAGGTCTGGCCACCGGTCGTGTTCATGGCCCCTCCGGGAGGATCTCGGTGCCGCCATGCGGGGCACCGACAAGGAAGTCCTCGAGCCGGTCGAGGGCAAAGACGTGGGACGAGACGCCCTCGTCGGCGAGGGCGAGGAGCTCGTTCACCTTGCCGGCCATTCCTCCGGTCACGTCCGTCGTGGATGAGACCCCGATGGCGAGGTCCGCGACCAGGCTTCGCGTCAGCTTCGGGACGACGGTGCCGCCGGCGAGCACGCCCTGCACGTCGGTCGCGAGCCCGATCCGGGTGAACCCGAGGTGCGGGGCGAGGTAGGAGACGAGCTGGTCTCCCGAGACGATACAGGCGCCGCGCGTCCGGTCCATCACCACGTCGCCATGGAGGACCGGGACGCACCCCAGGTCGAGGAGGAGGCGGAGCGGCTCGAGTTGGAACGAGACGATTCGCCCTGCGTCGGCGGTGCAGCAGGCAAGGGGGTGGACCCCGATCGCCTCGATTCCTGCGGTACGGAGGGCGTTCACGAAGGCCCGGTTGAGCGATTCGACCGCCTCATGGGTGACAGCGATCCCCTCGCGGTTGGAGTGATCGACCCCCCGGGCAATGCCGTAGCGCTGTGCTTCGGGGTGTCCGCACGACCCGGCGCCGTGGATCACCAGGCCGGAGAACTCATGCTCTGCCAGGACCGCGGCACAGCGGGTGAGTGCCTCTTCATTGACGGCACAGTCGCCGCGCTTGTCCGTGACGATCGAGCCACCCAACTTGAGAAGGACCGGTTCAGGCATCATTCTCCTTTCGTGCTCCAGTCGTGTCGATGGTCGTGATGAAGGCACGCCCGCCGGCGGCATCCAGGGCGCCGGCGATCCGCGTCTTTCCGGTCCTCGGGGAGAGCGCGATCATGCAGCCGCCGCCCCCGGCTCCGGTCATCTTGGCTCCGAATGCCCCCGCGGCCCGAGCGGCGATCACCAGTCTGGTGAGGGAGGGATGCCCGACGCCGATCGCATCGAGCAGGGCGTGGTTGAGGTTCATCAATCGTCCGAGCTCTTTCGGCTCTTCCAGTTTTCGAAGGCCTTCCAGGGTCAGGGCACCGATCGCATCCAGGATCGGGGAGATCACACCGGGTATCCGCTGCTGCTCGTCCGCGACCAGTTCCACCATCTGCGAGGTGCTGTGTGAGACCTGGGTGTTGCCGATCACGAGGTTCAGGTTCGTGGGCGGGATCCGCCGGCGGGAGTCGCCCATGATCAGGACGAGACCTCCCATCGTCGACACGTAGGTGTCGGTCGCCGAAGCGCGCCCCTTCTGCACTGCCTGCTCGATCCGGTGGGCGATCACGGCGATCTCTTCCCGGTCAAGTTCGAGGCGGAACTCATCATTCGCGGCGGAGAGGGTTGCCACCGTCACGGCGGCTGACGACCCGAGGCCCGCGGAGGACGGCATCTGGCTCGAGACATAGACCGAGCCCTTCACTCCGAGCTCACGAAAGCAGTGATCGATGTAGGGTGACTTCGCCGGCGCCGGGTTGCGATGGCGGCGGACGGTGACGTGGACCCGGGGCTTGATCGCCATGGCGAGCCCGGGCTTACCGTAGACCACCGCATGCTCCCCGAACAGAAAGATCTTGCCCGGGGCCGACCACGTTGCCACCTTAAACCACCGCTACTGCCGCATACCCTACGACCGAGGCGCGGTCTCCCGTTGCGTCCCCACTCGTCGCATACCGGATCAGGCGGGCGTGCTTCGCCCCCTGGCCCTCGGCAACGGTGCAGGCGACCGCGATCGGCCCGCATCCGCATGCCGAGACGCGCCGCTCGGCGATCCGTTCGAAGAAGAGCTCGAGGTCCAGGTCGGTGAGTGCCTCGATCGCGTACAGGTCCTGCGACCGAGCCATCGGGGCGGGGATGTAATGCGAGAAGTCACTCGAGGCGACCAGCCGGACATCTCGCTTCGTCTCCTCGATCGCCCGTTCGATCCGCGCTCCCAGCGCTTCTGCTGACCCGAGGTCCTGGAGCCCCATCATCACGGGTGCGACCCGTGCGTGTGGAAATCGGTACTTGATAAACGGCATCTGGACCTCGAGCGCGTGCTCGTCGCGCATGTGGAGCTCGTTCGTGGGAATCCTCAGGGCGCGGACGAACGGTTCGTCGACGTCGACGATCCCGAGCGGTGTCATCCACGGAATCGATGACGCACAGGTGGGATACCCCGCGTGAGAGGGCCCGATCACGATAAAAGTCCCGTCGAAGGTCCAGGGAAGTGCCGCGTAAGCCGCGGCAGCGACCGCCCCAGAATAGACGTACCCGGCGTGGGGTGCGACAATCGCCCGGACATCGCCCCCCTCGTCCGTTCCCGCTTCGAGAAAGAACCGCTCAAGCAGCTGCTCGAGTTGTCGAGGCTCCTCCGGGTAGAACATGCCCGCGACTGCTGGCGTCCTGACCATCATGGGAGGAGCTTCTCCTGCCTCATCGTATATCTATCTACAGATCGGTCTCGAAATCTTCCTGCGTGAGGGACGTCTGGATGCCGCGCTGGCGAAGCATCTCGCGCGTGAGCAGGTAGTAGACCATCGAGAGCGCCTTGCGCCCCTTGTTGTTGGTCGGGATCACGAGGTCGACGAACTGGGTCATGTTGTTGGTGTCGCAGAGTGCGACGACCGGGATGCCAGACTGGACCGCCTCCTTGATCGCCTGGGCGTCGCCAATCGGATCGGTGACCAGGACGACCTCGGGCTCGATGTAGCCGTGAAGGTTCTGGTTGGTCATCCGCCCTGGCACGAATCGTCCGGTGGCGGCGAGAGCGCCGACGGCATCGGCGAACCGCCGGGCTGGGAACTGGCCGTACTGGCGCGAGGTGACAACCAGGATGTTGGCCGGGTTGAACTGCGCGAGATACTTCGCGGCGGTCTTGATCCGCTCGTCGGTCTCACGAATGTCGATGATGTAGAGGCCATCTCCGCGGACGCGGTAGATGAACTTCTTCATATCCTTGCTCTTCTGCTGGGTGCCGATGTGAATTCCGGCGGCGAGGTATTCCTCGACCGGTACGAGCGGTTCGGCGAGCTCGATCTCCATCTCATTTACCGTCATGCTTACAGCTGCTCCTCGATTCTGATCAGTTCGTTCAATTTTGCTATTCGTTCGCCGCCGACTGCACCGGTCTTTAAGAAGATGCAGCCGAACGCGGTCGCGAGGTGGGCGATCGTGGTATCGGTCGTCTCCCCGGAGCGGTGGCTCATCACCGTGTCGAGCCCGTGAGTGTGGGCGAGCTGGATCGCCTCGTAGGTGTCGCTCAGGGTCCCGATCTGGTTTGGCTTGATCAGGACACAGTTGGCCGAGCCGAACTCGATCCCGGTCGTGATCCGATCGGGGTTGGTGACGAAGAGGTCGTCGCCGCAGATAAGGCAGCGGTCGCTGACCTGTTCGGCAAGGTCGGCGAACCCCTCGAAGTCTTCCTCCTGGAGGGGGTCCTCGACGTAGATGAGCCCGAACCGGTCGACGAGCTCGGCGATGTAGGTGACCTGCTCCTCGACGGTCCGCTCGGCATCGCGGTACCGGTACTTCTCCCCGTTCCAGAGTTCGCTCGCGGCCACATCGATCCCCATGTCGATGGTGAACCCGAGCTCGTCGGAGATCGCTTCGACCGCCTCATGGACGATCTCGAATGCAGCTACGTCATCGATCGCCGGGGCCCAGGCGCCCTCATCGCCCTTGCCGGCGCTCTTCCCCGCGGCGACCAGGAGCTCTTTCACCTTTCTGTGAACGGCGGCGTTGGCGAAGACCCCGTCCTGGGCGCTCGGTGCCCCCGTCGGGACCACCAGGAACTCCTGGATGTCGGTTGCGTTCAGTGCGTGCGCGCCGCCGCCGATCACGTTCCCGAGCGGGAACGGGATCTCGGAGGCGAAACAGCCTCCCAGATAGCGGAAGAGCTCCTGGTCGTAGGCGGCGGAAGCCGCCTTGGCATTTGCGAGCGAGAGCGCAACCGCGATGTTCGCACCGACCTTCGCGAGGTCTGGCGTGCCGTCGTGGTCACGGATCGCTCGATCAAATCCGGCCTGGTCTGCGGCGTCGCGACCGAGCAGCTCGGGGACGAGCCCCTGTTCGGCATCGCTGATCGCCTCGTTGACTGGCCGTACTTTTGCTTCAAATGTCCCGGTTGACGCCCCCGAGGGGGCGGCCGCACGTCCGAAGCCGGTGGTCGTCCAGACGTCGGCCTCGACCGTCGCGTTGCCGCGGGAGTCGAGAATCCGCCGTAGACGAACGGCCTCAATCGTCGTCATTGTCCTGTCTACCTCCTCTTGACCGTTATAGGAATAACGTTCTCAACGAACTCCTGGAGTGCAATCTCCAGGGGGTCGCTCTTCTGGACATTGATGAGTGTAGGCGCGCCCATCGAGATCTGCAGGGCGCGGGCTCCGATGATTCTCGCCTTCTCATAACGGGTGTACGATTCCATCGTCTGCCTCAAAATGGTTGGATAAGAATGGGGTCGCTGAGATTCGAACTCAGGTCAGAGCATCCCGAACGCCCTAGGATACCAGGCTACCCCACGACCCCTCATTGGTACGGATTGATTTCGTCGATCATCTCTTTGTGCGACAGCAGCATCCGTCGGCAGCAATACCGATGGAGACCGAGGTCGTCGAGGATCCCTTTTGGATCCTCGCCGGCATCCCGCCGCCGTTTGAACTCATCCCACGCGGGCGAGATGACCTTACCGCATGTAAAACATCGGACGGGTATCATACACGTTATTCTCGGTCTTAATTTAACTTAACGGTACGACTTCTGGAACTTCGCGCGTGCACCAGGACCGTGGGGCTTCTTTGCCTCCTTCTGGCGCGAATCGTTGACGAGCAGCGTCCGATCGTACGCGAGATAGAGGTCCTTCAGCTTCGGGTCCGCATACCAGTTCACGAGCCCGCGCGCGAGCGCGGTACGGACGGCTTCGGCCTGGCCCATGAACCCGCCGCCGATCACCGTGATCGCGACATCGATCCCATCGATCCCGTCCGG
>CAYLUL010000069.1:0-2628 GCA_964386835.1 uncultured Methanospirillum sp. | reverse complement strand
GCGCGCGCGATCGCGGTCTTGCGCTTTCCACTGGTGTTAATCACCTTTGCCATGGGTTCACCTCTCAATATTTTGCACCGAGGTAGGTTGCGATCGCACCGATCGTCACGTAACTCGGGTTGTTCAGCCGGTCGATATGCGCCTCGGGAAGGGACTCCCGCTCGGCGTTCGCAAACTCAATCGGGACGCCGACGTAGGTCTTGATCGCCTTGAAAGCGGCAATACCGCGCTCGCGCTTGTACGGGAGCATGCCACGGATCGTCCTCTTGACGAGGTGGTCCGGGCGGCGGGGGTAGAACGGGCCACCCTCGCGTGAACCGCGTTCGCGCTTCTCCCTGAAGTCTCCGAGCACGTGGGCACGTGCGCCCGAGACGATCGCCTTCTCCGAGTTGACGATCGCGAACTCTTCGCCTGCAAGCGCCCGCTTGGCGACCACCGAAGCGAGTCGTCCGAGCAGGAGATTCTCCGCATCGATCACCGTTACCATCTCGCTCACCTCAGGATCCTGACCCGGCTCCCCTTCGGGTTGTCGCTCAGGAGCTCTTCGATCGTCATGCAGGTTCCGTTCGCGCCCGTGATCTTGGTTTCGGCCTGTGCCGAGAAGTTGAGGGCGGCGACCCGGACGGACTGGTTGATCATACCCGTGCCGAGCACCTTGCCCGGCACCAGGATGGTCTCGCCTTCGGCGGCGTAGCGGTTGATCTTGCTGACGTTCACCTCGGCGCGGGCGTTCGTGGCGCCTTCGAGGCGGGACGCGATATCTCGCCAGACCTGGACGCCGTTCTCGCGCGAGGCCGCTTTAAGCGTCATGATCAGATTCGTCAGACGCGGGTTTGTCTTCTCTCGTATGAGTGTCATCTCTCTATCCCTCGGCAATCTCTTCTAATGCGCGTGAGAGCTCGTCTCCCCGTGTCCGGATGAACCGGATTGACTGGCGGAGGATCTCGGTCGCCGGGATGGCGCCGTCGGACTCGACGTTGAAGATGAAGCGATCGGGCTCGGTACCGACCAGGATCGCGGGGGTCTCCCCGATCCCTGTGGCCAGGCAGCTCTTTTCGCAGAGGCGGCAGAGCGAACAGTCCTCGAGCCGGGCCTCCTCGACGCTGACCTTCCGCCCGACAAGACGGAGGACGCGGCGAGGGCAGGCGTCGACACAGGCACCGCATCCATCGCAGCGGGTGTCGATCGTGAGGCGCGGGTAGTTCTTGTATCCGCAGACTGTCGTCGGCTGCCACTTGGCATGGGTCTTGCCCGTTGCGACGACGGCGTGTGCCTCGATCACGACCTTCTGGCCCTTCTCGAGCTTGACGATCGGGATGTCGCCCTGGGCGGGGACCGCGATCGGGTCGTTCGGGATCAGGTCCCGCGAGTAGACCACGCCTGGCCCCTCGACGGAGAGGGTGTAGTAGACCGTGCACCGGTCGCACCCTGCTCCCTCGCAGGTGCACTCTTCGATCGGGACATAGGTCCCCTCCTCAGTCCGGAGCGGGACAAGCCCGATCCGGTGCGTGAGCATCTCGTCGAAGAGGCCGCTCGTGTTGTCGTAGATCCGGATGGTATCGATCGCGAGCTTCGGCACCTCGCTCGCCATCGCCCTCCGGATCGAGTTCGCAAATGAGGGCAGGGTGCCCGACAGGAGGAACTGGCAGGAGTGCTCGTCGCGGTGCTGGCACTCGATCTGCATCAGACTCTCCTGCCCCGGCGTCCGCCCTTTGCGCGGATGGTGTCGTGCGGGACCGGAGTGACATCCTCGATCCGGCCGATCCGCATGCCGGCGCGGGCAAGTGCGCGGATGGCGGCCTGCGCCCCGGCGCCGGGGGAGCGCTGCTTCCCCTTACCGGGCGCGCGCACCTTGACGTGGAGGCCGATGAAACCCTTGTCCATCGCGGCCTGGGCGACGTCGCCGGCCATCTTCATCGCGGCGTACGGGCTCGACTCGTTCCGGTCCTGCTTGACGACCATGCCGCCGCTCGACTTCGTGACCGTCTCGGCGCCGGAGAGGTCCGTCACCGTGATGATCGTGTTGTTGAACGAGGCGTAGATGTGTGCGACGCCCCATCGCTCCTTTGCGTCTGCCATAAATTAGCGCCTCTTCTTGCCGAGCTGACGGTTCAGCTCGGGGTGCTCGGTGTTGGTGAACGGGGACCGCCCATAGTAGGTGATCGCGGTCTCCTCGGACCGCGTGACCTGGTAACTGGGGATGTCGACCCGCCGGCCGCTGATCGCGATGTGACCGTGCGTGACCAGCTGCCGGGCCTGCCGCGGCGAGCGGGCGAGCCCGAGGCGGTAGACCTGGGTCTGAAGCCGGCGCTCGAGGGGCTGCTGGATCCTGAGGGAGAGGACATCATCGATGTCCGCCTCGGTGCCGAGGAGCCCGATTCGCTGGAGGTGCCCGATCAGCTCGCCCTTCTTCCGGGCGGCGAGCTCGGGCTTGGTGGATGCCGACTCGAGGGCGAGCAGGTCTCGGGCGCCCTTCCGGTACTTGCGGAGTGCTGCCTGGGCCTTCCAGACCTCGCGCTTGTTCCTGAGGCCGTACTCGATGACGAGCTTTGTCTCCGCCTCGATTCGGGTCTTCTCGAACGGACGCTTGGGCGTCTCGTACGATTTTTTGTCCTTGCCTGGGTATGC
>CAYLUL010000068.1:6745-9045 GCA_964386835.1 uncultured Methanospirillum sp. | reverse complement strand
GCAGCGGCGAGCACCACCAGCCCGAGCAGGGCGTTCGGTTGCACGCCGAGATCGTTCGGCGTTCCGCCGACGAAGAACGAGAGTGCGCCCGCGGCCATGCCCAGGAAACAGGCAGCCAGCGTCCTCGCGATTCGGCGCATGTGGTCACGCTGCTTCTCCGAGCGGATCTGTTCCGCCTTCGTGCCGGCCCCTGTTCTCGGCAGATCGGTTTCAGTTTCGCTCATGACACCAGTGAACCTATTTTTTAGGCGTCAGGGCATATCTATCTTGGTATTTAATGGCGACTGCACAGGGGATGAGTGGCGTGGATCTGCTGGCGGTGGTGTCGGCCCTCCAGCGGGCCCTCCCGCTCTGGATCGGGAAGGTCTACCAGTACGACCAGAAACTGCTGGGTATTCGTCTGAATGGCCAGGACCATGCCCGATATCATCTTATGATCGAATCAGGGCGGCGTCTTCACCGGGTCCAGACTCCTCCGGAACCCCCGAAGTTGCCCACATCGTTCGCCATGATGCTGCGGAAGTACCTTGAGGGTGGGCGTGTCCTGTCGATCGAGCAGCATGGGCTGGAACGGATCGTATCTCTCGAGATCGGGAGGAAGGAGACCTCCTACCGGCTCGTCGTCGAACTCTTCGACGAAGGGAACGTGATCCTCTGTGATACGGATTGGCAAATCATCAAGCCGCTCTGGCACCATCGGTTCAAGGATCGCGAGGTGGTCCCTGGTGCCGAGTACACCCTTCGGGATCGGCCCGCCCCGGTCCCCCCCCCGGAGACCTTCCAGGCTCTCCTCGCCGGTTCGGACCGTGACCTGGTCCGAACCCTGGCGGTCGACCTTCGTCTCGGCGGAGCCTTTGCCGAGGAGGTCTGTCTGCGCGCCGGGGCCGAACGGTCCGCTCCTGCTTCGACGGTCGAACCCGGGTCGGTCCATGCTGCGCTCGAGTCCCTGGTCGCCGATGTGATCGCATCTCCGACGCCCGTGATCGATGGCAAGGGGGCATGGCCGATCACCCTCGCGTCTCTCTCGTCTGCACGTGCGTATCCGACCTTCGATGAGGCCCTCGAGGCCATCTACCCCCTCTCACCGACGGCGAAGGTCGTCGAGAAGCGTGAACAGGTCTCGCGTGAGGAGCGCATGCGGCGCAGGCAGGAGCAGGCGCTCTCGGGGTTCGAGGAGAAGATCAAGCGGAACGAACGGATCGCGGAGCTGATCTACGAGCAGTATCCGCTCGCGTCCGAGGTGATTACAACGCTCGCCGCGGCGAGCAGTCGGCTCTCCTGGCAGGAGATCGCGAAGGTCCTCAAGGGGGCAGACAACCCGGTTGCCCGCCGCATCGTCTCCGTCGACCCGGCAATGGCCTCTGTCGTGGTCGACCTGGGCGAGAAGGTGACGCTCTTTGCTCACGAGAGCGTGGAGCAGAACGTTGAACGGTACTACGTACAGGCCCGCAAGTTCAAGAAGAAGCGCGCGGGCGCCATCGCCGCGATGGCGGTGGCACCCCGTCGAGAGAAGTTGCGGGTGCCAGCGAGGACCGGTCCAGAGAAGAAGCGCTGGTACCATCGCTTCCGGTGGTTTGAAACCTCCGATCGGGTTCTCGTCCTGGGAGGACGCGATGCAGGCCAGAACGAGGAGCTGGTCAAGCGCTACATGGAGGGTCGGGACCTCTTTGTCCATGCAGACGTGCATGGGGCATCGGTCGTGATTGTGAAAGGGGCGACTGAGTGCATGGACGAGGTTGCCCAGTTCGCCGCTTCGTACTCAGGGGCCTGGCGGGCTGGACATTTCGAGGCCGATGTCTATGCCGTCCGTCCGGACCAGGTCTCGAAGACGCCCGAGGCTGGCGAGTATGTTTCGCGAGGCTCGTTCATCGTCCGAGGCGAGCGGACCTGGTACCGGTCGGTGCCCCTCGGGGTCGCGATCGGCCTGGGACCGGCCGGGGTGATCGGGGGGCCTCGGGCGGCGATCGAGGGCCGAGCGCCCACACACGTGCTGCTCCGGCCCGGGCCATTCGAGCCCAACGATGCCGCCCGCAGGGTGCTCAGGGCGCTTCGCGAACAGGACGGCATGGACGGCGGGCGAGGGACCAAGGCGGTCCTGAATACCGAAGCAGTCGCCCGGTTTGTGCCGCCCGGGGGGTCTGAGATCGTCGAGGTCCATGCAGGCTGAGTGCGGCGAGCTTCGGCGGGGGTATGGGGAGTGCCGGCTCATCCCTGAATCGCTCGACGACCTCTGGCATCTCTCGCACCTGGTGGTTCCGGGGGCGCTCGTCTTTGCCACCACGTTTCGTTCGGTCGAGACG
>CAYLUL010000068.1:0-6735 GCA_964386835.1 uncultured Methanospirillum sp. | reverse complement strand
GACGGCGACCGACAAACTTCGCCCCGAGAAGGCAGAGAAGCGCCCGATCCGGCTTGGCGTCCGGGTCGAGCGGGTTGAGTTCCACACCTCCACGACCCGCCTCCGGATCGGAGGACCGATCGAACACGGCCCAGAACTCGGGTCCTATCACACGATCAACCTGGAGCCGAACACCGAGCTCTCGGTGATCCGCTCCTGGAGGCCAACTGACCTTGCGCGGATCGAACGGGCTGTCCGGGCCTCTATCTTTGGCGCCGTGCACGTCCTCGCGCTCGAGGAGGGCGAGGCGGAGCTCTACCGGGTTCGGCAGTATGGCCCCGAATTTGTGGCTGGCATGACGGCCGGCAGCTCCAAGGGGGACGAAGGCGGGGGTCGCCGCGCCTTCTTCGACCGGGTGCAGGACCTCATCCGGCCCCTTGAGGGCGCCCTCGTCATCGCCGGGCCGGGGTTCGTGAAAGAGGAGTTCGCCACACACCTGAAAGGAGGTCTCCCCGCCCTCGCCGAGCGGACGACCGTTCTTGATACCCGCCGGATAGGGAGAGGCGCTGTCCAGGACGCGATCGGCCAGGGGATCCTCGATCGGCTCGCCGGTGACCGTGAGCTCGCCCGCGAGGTGGGGCTTGTCGAGGAGCTGATCCGCCGCATCTCGATCGATGGCCCTGTCGCCTAC
Organism: uncultured Methanospirillum sp.; assembly: GCA_964386835.1. Lineage (GTDB taxonomy): Archaea > Halobacteriota > Methanomicrobia > Methanomicrobiales > Methanospirillaceae > UBA288. The sequence continues at coordinate 6,065 of CAYLUL010000068.1, read as the reverse complement.
GGCATGACCGAGACCCGACGAGCGGTCGGATTCGGTGCCGCCGAGCAGGTGCTGGTCGTGGACCGGCTCCTCCATGACCCGGCGACCCAGGCGCTCATGGAGGAGGCCGAGCAGCTCGGCGCGTCGATCGCCGTTCTCTCCTCCGCCTTCGAACCCGGAGAGCGGCTCGACGGCCTGGGCGGGGTGGCCGCACTCCTCCGCTACCGGCTCGGCTGACTACCGCGACGCCGCGAGCCGGGCGCCCAAGGCGAACGCCTTTTCGCAGTCCTGTGGAAAGACGGTCCTCCGCCGTTCCTTTCGCTCTTCTGGATCGGCATAGCTGAAGACGACCTTCGAGTAGTCGGGGAACTGAAGGGTCTCGAACGAGCACAGGGTCTCGGTCGGTCGCTTGAATATCCGGCCCAGGAGCTGCTCATTCGCGGCGAAGAGCTGGGTATACCCGATCGTCTTTACATACTCCTCCGGGGCGTTCATGGTATAAATGAAGGCTGTTGCGAGGTCGCCCCTGAAGAGAGACGACGGGGGGTTCGAGTACACCAGGTACGGAAAGAGGAGCCGCTCCAGGAACGACCGCATCTCCCCGGTGACGTTGCCGAAGTAGATCGGCGACCCCAGGACCAGGGCGTCCGCTTCGGCGATCGCATCAAGGATCGGGGTTAGATCGTCCTTAACAGCGCATTGCCCGTACTTCTTCCCGCCCTCGAGCTTGCACGCGAAGCAGCTGGTGCAGCCCTGGAAGTCGAGATCGTACAGGTGGACAATTCCGGTCTCCGCTCCCTGCGATGCAGCGCCCTCCAGAGCCTTCTCAAGCAGGGTCGCAGTGTTCCAGGTCTTTCGGGGGCTCCCGTTGATGCCGATGACCGTCATGAGTTCCTTCTCTCACCGCTCATATCTTCACTGTTTCGACACAACAGACGGTTCCTGGTCGCAGCTTCCCCCAGACGTACTTCTCTTCCGGCCCCATTTCCTCGTCGATTGTGCCCTTCCGCATCTGGGTGGGCGCTTCGGACTGACCCTGCGTGGGCACGTCGAGGAACGAGGGGATGCTCCTCAGATGCCGCTGGGCTGGTGCCGTCCAGGTGAGGCTGGGAGAGATGGCATGGCTTTTCGCCGGATTCAGGCTGTCCAACCGTCAGGCCGTATGGTCGTATACCGCGGTCGATAAGGATCCCTGAGCACCCCGGACCTCGAAACGGTCGTGCGTGGGGGTGATGGACAGACACGCAGCAGCCGGTAGCGTCGAACTCGGTCCTGATCCGCTCCATGGATTCTGCCTGGTTCCTGTCATCGCTCTCGTTGTTGAGCAGCAGCTCCTCGACTCGCATCTACCGAAACCAGCACTCGGGAGGTGCCCGACTCACGATGGCGTCCGGGAGGCGAAGGATGTTCGGGTCCTGCCGGAGATTTCAACGATGATGGCCACCCGGCACTGGCATACTCCATCTCCAGGCCCTGATGGAGGAGACGGACCCACGCCCTCTCCTGTCCGGGACCGTTATGATATAAAGGAAATTGTATTCAAGCGCAGTCGTCGCGATCGCCGTTCGCATGGTCGAGCTTGCGGCCAGCCCTCCGGCAGGACTACGCGTCCTTGAGGGTCGCAGCGAACGTCCGGCCGATCTCGTAACACCGGTCGAGCTCGTCGCCATCCGGCACAAAGTAGCACTCGAGCTGGTCCTTCACGTCAAAACCGGCCTCGGTGAGCTCGTCCGCAATCTTCTTGACCGCGCCGCCTCGCCCGCCCATGGACCCGAACGTGACTGCACCCCGCTTCCTTCCCGTCCGGTCGAAACGCAGGCCCTTCAGGTAGTAGATGAGGTCGCCGACGCTCGGGTAGGGGGCGTCGTTGATCGTCGGGATGCCGACACAGACGCCTTTGCTGGTCAGGATCTCCTTCGCGATCTCGCTCCGCTCGTCTTCGTGGAGGAAGAACATCTTGACGTCCATGCCGGCGGCCATCACGCCCTCGGCGATTGCGTGCGCCATCATCTGCGTGGAATGGTGCATGGTGTCGTAGACGATGGTCACCTTCTCCTGGCAGACCCCCGTTGCCCAGTTCGCATAGGCCGCGAGGATCGGCGCCGGGTCCGTCCAGACCTGGCCGTGGCCCGGGGCGATCATCCTGGTCTTCTCGAGAACACCCAGGCTTTCGAGCTCGCCGACCTTTTTGACGAGCAGCTTCGACGGCAGCACGAGCAGGTTCGCGTAGAACTTCGCGGCCGCATCCATCAGGACGGCTTTGGGCACGTCCCGGTCGAACCGTCCGGTGTAACAGAGGTGCTGGCTGAAGGCATCGTTCGAGAAGAGGATACCATCGGGCTCGAGGAGGGTCTCCATGCTGTCAGGCCAGTGGAGCAGGGGGGTCTCGACGACCGTGAGAGTCCGGCCACCCAGGTCGACTGACGTGCCGGTCTTCGAGATGATGAACTCGGCTTCGGCGAGCGAGGGGTAGTGCTTCAGGAGGCCCTTCTTTCCGATCTCCGTGCAGTAGATGGGCGCGTTCGGGTATTTCCGGTGGACCTCCACCAGCGCCCCGGAGTGGTCGCGCTCGATATGGTTCTGCACGATCACGTCGATGACCGGTTCGCGCCCCTCGCTGGCGAACGCGTGGGCGATCCGGCCCCACATCTGGGCCGACGTGCCGGGGTAGGTGTTGTCGATCAGCGCGACCTTGTCGCTGCCGAAGACGAGGTAAGCGTTGTACGTCGTCCCCGGGAGTGTGTAGCCGTGATAGGTCCGCAGGTCCCAGTCGAGGGTCCCGACCCAGTACACGCCCTTGGCGATCGGGAATGATGTTGCTTTCATGAATAGGGGTATGTCGTTCCATTATTTACGAACATCTTTTTGGGTGGGTGGGTCTGATGCTCATCTCCGGCATGGGCGCGTGACCCGTGAATCGGGATGGCCTGGTCGTCCGACCCTGTCTCCGCCGCAATCACCAGGATGATATGGTCCGCCTCCCCACCCACTTCATGATGGTTCGGTCGCCCTATCAGTCCGAGCCCTTCGGATACCTGCCGTGAATCTTCGAGGGATACCGCTGGAGACGGTGAAGAGCCGCGTCGTTGACCTGGCGCCGGTACTGCGCTGGCTCCCGTCGTACGACCGAAAGTGGCTGAAGTTCGACCTGATCGCCGGGCTGACGCTGGCTGCCTTCGCGATTCCTGACAACATGGCATACGCTACCCTTGCAGGGCTTCCCCCCCAGTACGGGCTCTACGCGGGGATCATGGCGCCCCTTGCATATTTCGTCTTTTCCAGTTCGCGCCACGCCTCTATCGGTCCCAGCTCCTCCGAGGCGATCATGGTGGCCTCGTTTCTCGGGGGGCTGGCCATCGCGAGTCCGGAGGAGTATGCCGGGCTCGTCGCCCTGACGGCTTTGCTGGTCGGAGTGATCGCTCTGGTGGCCTGGGTGTTCCGGCTCGGGTTCCTCGTCAACCTGATCTCGGGTCCGGTCATGAAGGGGTTCCTGGTCGGGACCGGGATCGTGGTGATCGTGAGCCAGATCCCCTCCCTCCTGGGCCTTTCGGGAGCTCCTCCGTCGTTCTTTGGGAAGATACTCTTCGTCCTCTACCACATGGCAGAGACGAATCATCTTTCGATCGCCCTCGGACTCGGCTCCCTCCTTCTCTTCTTCGTTGTCGAGCGACGGATACCGCGGCTGCCGGGTTCGCTCGTCGTGGTTGTCCTCTCAATCGTCCTGGTCTGGATCACCGGTCTCGACGAGAAAGGCGTGGCAATCGTTGGGACGATCCCGTCAGGTCTTCCCGCACCGGGCCTTCCCGTCTTCACGGTCAGTGATCCGAGCCTGGTCTTCCCCCTTGCGATCGGTCTTTTTATGCTCTCCTTTGTCGAGATCAGCTCGATCGCCCGGGAGTACGCCAAGGCGCATGACTACGAGGTCGACGTCGATCGGGAACTACTGGCGCTCGGGGCGAGCAGCATCTCGGTCGGGATTACCCAGGGGTTTCCGATCGGCGGAAGCTTCTCGAAGTCGGCGATCACCGACCGGAGCGGGGCACAGACACAGCTCGCCGGTGTCGTCGCAGCGGGAGTGACCGTGCTCGTGGTGCTGTTCCTGACCGGCGCCTTCTACTACCTCGCCGAGCCGGTCATCGCCTCCCTGATCATCGTCGCGGTCTTCCACATGGTCGATCTCCCCGGTCTCGCCCGGATCGGGCATGTCAACAGGACCGAGGTCTACATCGCCCTGATCACGCTTGGCGGGGTGCTGCTCTTCGGCATTTTGTCAGGGGTGCTGATCGGCGCCGGGCTCTCGCTCCTCGAGATCCTGTATCGCTTCACCTTCCCGAACATGGTTGCCGTCGGCAGGATTCCCGGCACGAGGCTCTTCGGCGACCTCGAGCGGCATCCTGAGAACATACGGATCCCCGGGACCTTCATCTTCAGGATCGAGGCGCCCCTGATCTTTGCAAACGCTGAGAGTTTCAGGGAGAGTTTCACCAGGGCTCTCGGGCGGGAGGAATGGCCGATCCACCTGGCCATCATCGACCTTCAGCGCTCCCCGATCATCGACTTTACCGCGACTGACATGATCCGGGGACTGAACGCTGAGCTCGGGCGGAAGGGGATCGAACTGCGCCTCGCCCATGCGTCGGGGCGGGTGAGAGACATCCTGAGGGCGGCGGGCATCGAAGAACTGGTTGGACGACTGGAGCCCACGACCACCACCGACGCCCTCTGTGATCGTTGCGAGCGTGATCTCTCCCGGGATGACCCCCCGGTTGATCCCTGACGCGTACTTCGGGGAACTCCTTCGAGAACACGGTCGGACCCATCTCTCCATGGGGGGTGTTCAGACCAGCGAATGGTGGAAAAATGCTGTATGAAGGGGTGCAGGGCGTATCGTGGGGATCGGGGGATCACCCGGATCCATGATCACTGGTGCCTTTTCTCACTCATCCCTCTGCCGGGCGAATCGCATGACGAGGAACGGAAAGAGGAGTACGACCGCCACGACTGCCCAGGATGTGCCGAAGAACCAGAGGAGCGACTCTCGTCCCGGGTCGTACAGACGAACGGACAGGTCGTGTGTTCGCTCCCAGCTGAGGTGAATCGTCCCGTTCGGTCCCTCCGTTACCGTCGCCCCGGGAGACCATCCCCCGAGGAGCGGGTTCCGGACATCGTACCCGGCAGGCACGGTCACATTCACCGCGTACTGCCGGTCGAAGGCCTGTTCGAGGTGAAAGTTCCGCAGCGGGGCGAAGTACGAGAGGGTGTAGTTCCCCCTGGCAAACCCGATCATTGAATGCCCGGTTTCCCTGTACGCCGCCTCGGTGCCGTTGCTCGAGACCAGTCGGACTCCGGTGACATCCACCGGCACCTTCTCCCCCAGCATGCCGGGTTCAGAGAAGAGGAACGATTCCGCTCCTTCCAGGTCAATCTCGACCCGGTACGCACTCCCATTCTCCGCAATCTCAAAGGAGGCGGTCGGCAGGGCGACCGCGACCCAGGGGATCAGGAGGAGAGCGCAGAGAGCAGCGAGGAGATATCCGCGTCGATCTCGCAGGGGGGCGCGCACTGGGCGATCACCGTCTCAGGGTCTTTCAGCAGGTGTCCGGTGACGACGCAGACGATCCGCTCGTCCCGGTCGATCTGGCCGTCCTCGACCAGTCGGCGGATACCGGCGACCGATGCGGCGGATGCGGGCTCAACCCCGATCCCCTCCATGCGGGCCAGATCGCGCTGCATCCGGAGGATCTCCTCGTCCGTCACGGTCGTGGCGGTGCCGCCGGTCGCCCGGATCGCAACCAGGGCCTTCTCGGCGTTGACAGGTGCCCCGATCCGGATCGCGGTCGCCACCGTCTCCGGGTTCTTTTCAGGAAGCACCGTGGGCAGCCCCTCGCGAACCGCCCGGACGATCGGCGCTGAGCCGGAGGCCTGGACCCCGGTCATCATCGGAAGCCGGTCGATGAAACCGAGGGAGCGGAGCTCGTTCAGACCCTTGTGGACTGCGGAGATGTTGCCGGCGTTGCCAACCGGGAGAACGAACCGGTCGGGCACCCCTTCGAGCTGGTCGATGACCTCGTATCCGATCGTCTTTT
>CAYLUL010000067.1:0-9066 GCA_964386835.1 uncultured Methanospirillum sp. | reverse complement strand
CCCAGGCATACCCCCAGCAGGGCCTGCCGTCCAGGGTGGCGAGCGGGGCCTTGAGATACGGGTCCGTCGGCATCAGTTGGGACTGGAAGAGGGCGATGGCGTTGGTGTTGATGGCGGTGTGCGCCTTCAGGCCGCCCACGTCGTCGTACGAGGAGACCGCGATCGGGACCAGGAGCAGGCAGACGAAGAGGACTGCACAGAGAATGTGCGTCCTCAGTAGATCTTCCATGAGCCCTCCTCCATAATCGTCTGGAACGGAACCGTCTCTCCGTCCAGGGTCATCTCCCACGAGATGACCCCCGGACCCTCCGCCCGGACCATGCGGGCATCGGTGAAGGCCCGGGCGAGGGCGGTCGCCTTATCGGGGGAGATGGCATCGGACTGACGGAGCGACGCAGAGACCTGCTCTTGAAACGTCGCGGTGTTCCCGCTCGAGAGAGCGCCGGCAGTAGCGGCGAGGACCTGTTTCGCACCGGCGATGTCCTCGCTCGATGCCTCGTAAGGCGTCGCCACCGGCGTCTTCCCCGGAGTCGTCGGGACGAAGTCGTCATCGTCCGGGGGTGTCGAGGTCAGGAGTTCCTCGATCAGTCCCAGGCTGACCAGACCGACTCCCAGGATCGCCACCAGCCCCACGGCACCGATCACGAGCCAGCCGATGACCGATCGCTTCGGGGTCGAACGGGTAGTGGCAACATGGGACGGGGGCTCCGAGGTAGAGACCTCAGGTCGGGGAGGGGGCGCCGCGGGGGCAGGTTCCCGGGGTGCCGGCCCGACGGATGGCGCCAGGGCGCCGCCGCAGGAACCGCAGAACGGCTTACCGCTGCGCACTTCCGCACCGCAGTGAGGACAGGCAGGGATTTCCGGAAGAAGGGCTCCGCACGATCCGCAGTGCTTCTGTTTCGCGGTCCTGGCTGCACCACAGCTCGGGCAGAATCTCTGGTGATTCTGGGGGGACGAAGTCATAGAGATACTACTCCTAGCCTCTTGCCTGGTTCTGAAGGCACTTTGATGGACCCAACCAGGCGATAAGAATCGCTAATAATATCCCTATAACAGGTCACCGATTTAACTGTGACGCCCCGTGCCATGGGTCCCGGCAGGACGGTGCATCGCCTGTGCCGGGTACTGCCAGCCCTGCAGCCTCGGATTACCGGAGAAGCTCCGACAGAGCCGGCCCCAGTCCCGGGCGAATTCGACATCGGATCGCTTCGGCTCGGCCTGTATCCATCTCTTTCGTACGCTGTCCCGGCACTGACCACGGCATGATCCTTACCGGCCCTCGCACGTGGAGGAGCAGGAGTGGGGTGTGTCTTCAGAGGTGGAGGTTCCGGACGAGCAAAGGTAATTCCGGCGTCACCCTGACTGTACCATGCACATGTCGGCGATGCACACATCTTGAAGGGGGACGGGATGTGCCCAGAGGTTTCGACAGTGCCGGCGCACTGCAGGATCACTCGGAGCCCGCGTTGGGACAGCGAGCCGTTCCTCCTCCTGCATCGACCTTCCTGGGACGAGGACAGAGCCACAAGGGTTAACATCCGTGTGAAGGGGAGAGGGGTGATCGTGCCGGAAAGTAGGGGAGTATCGTCATGAATGTCGTCGTGATGTATGCGAGCAGGTACGGATCAACGAGAGAGACCACGGACGTCATCGCCGGATAGCTCCGGGATACGAGGATCGGGACGGAGGCCTTGAGAGCCGATTCCAACCCGGACCCGGGGGCATACGACGCGGTCGTGCTCGGCAGCGCGGTCTATATGGGACACTGGATGAAAGGCGCCACGGGGTTCGGTTCACAGCACCGGGCAGCCCTCGCGAGCCGCCCGGCCTGGCTCTTCTCCAGCGGTCCACTGACCCTCGGGGACGGGATCACGGAGGATGATCCCGATGTCGTCCCCCAGGAGGCCACATCGATCAGGGAGGCGATCTCGCCCCGTGACCACCGCGTCTTCTTCGGAGCCCTGGACCCACAACGGCTCGGGTTCAGTCACCCCGCACTGCGCCGGCTTCCAGCCGCACGGGCCGCGCCGCCGGAGGGCGACTTCCGGGACTGGCAGGCGATCGAGACCTGGACGAACGGCATCGCCCAGTCGCTTGTTCCAGGGGAGCCGTAAGGCCGGGAGGCCATCGCGAATTGGGATCGGGGCGAACGGGGAGCAGCGCGAGCCGTGTCACGCCACCTCTTCGGGTTCAGCCCTTCATCGAGCAGGCGCTCGATCGGGAGCTCCGGGCGCAGGATCCGGTAGCGTTGCATTGAAAGGGTGACGCCGACACAGCCCCTCAAGGCCTGCACTGAACCGCCCCGGAGCTCTCGGCTGTTCGAGGAGCACCCGACCTCATCCAGCCCGATGACGACAACGATACGTCAGTTAATGACAAGCCTGCCATAAGTCCCTCGCCCGTCGTCGACAGACCATGAAGGATGCAACGCGGTCAGGCACTGTATTCGAGATACTCCTTCAGGGCAACGGCATTGTTACGTTCCTCATCGCTGGCGCTGAACAGGAGCGAAACCACCGCGTGGTCCCTCGTTACATTGCGAAGTGTGTCGACGATATCCGGCCGGCCCCTGATCTCATCGAAGTACCGGAGGCGGAACTCGTCGCACTTCATGGGATCATGGCCGAACCTTTTCCGGAGCTCCGTGCTCGCCCCGGCGTCCTTCACCCTGAGGTCCACGTGTGCCCGCTCCCTGGAGGTGCCCCGGGGCCAGAGCCGCTCGACGAGGACGCGGTACCCGTCCGCTGGCACTGCGGGCTTGTAGATGCGCCTTGTTAAGATACCCATGATGCCGCGAACCCTCCTTTCGCCGCCCACGGACAAAAAGTCCCCCCTGCCGTATTCGGGGGAGTCAATGAAAGCAGAACCGGCAGGATAGGGCATGCATCCGTCGTCCCGGCCACCCCCACGGGAACGGATGAAAATACCTCGGGGGCTCATCACGCCGAATACTGCAATTAATATAGATACACTTAAAGTCAATCCGCCGTATTGTACTGCATCCATACGGGGAGACAATTCATGAACCGGACACAGATCTTGATCGCAATCGCCGCCATCGTGATTGTTGGGATCGGCATCGGTCTTCTCCTCCCAAGCTTCCAGGGCGGGCCCCTCACCGGGACGATCGCGCCGATGACGACTATGCCCACGATCACACCCACTCCGGCCCCGCCGTTCATCTCCGTGATCGGAAGTTATGCGCCCAACAGAGTATGGAAGGACAACCTGAAGCTCTACGACTGGTACTGGAACCTCCGCGTCGTGACAAACTACGATGCGAGCCACCTCCCACCTGGAGTCCTGCTCCAGAAGGTTTCATGGACGATCACCGGGACGCTTCAGGACGGCAGGACGAAAGACTGCGTCTCCCAGTACATGGAGCGCTGGGCGGGCCTGCCCGAGGCGGGAATACCACCCTCCGAACTCCCTGTGAAGGATACCTTCACGATCGATGATGGGTACACCTGGGTGGGCTGCTACGGCTCTGAGCTCTGTCCTCCCCGTGACTGGGTGACCGGCCCCCCGTTCACGGCCAGCTGCACGATCACGACCACTGACGGCAAATCGTATACCAGGTCGTTCACCCTGGTGCGCACGTAGGCCCTGAAGCACTCTTTCGAGGCGATCGGGGATTCTTCAGTCCCCCCTCGTCCATGCTCTCTCTGGAGTGGTATCGACCATGAACGATTACAGGGTGCACGACCGTTGCTTGTCGGAGGACTCGCAGACGAGGTGAGAGTGACCTTCCGGCAGAGCGAGACTCTTGCAGAGATTGACGGAGACGATTATGGGGGTCGTCTACGATCGGCCGACCAGCATGGGTCCGTTCGAGCACCTCCGCCGGTGATGGAGAGAACACAGGAACCACCCGTGCACCAATAATACGATCGGGATCCTCCCGGATCTGACAGGCCTTTCCCGGCATGGATGCAGGTGCGGGCGAAGAGCGGAGGGGACATTTTTAAGGGGACGGAAGATTTGAAGTGACGAAATAAAGCAAGACCTGCCGACCTGGACGCAGCGCGAACCCCGTTACGCCAGCGCGGGATACCACGAGGCAGCGCACCGTTCGCCGAGCGGTGTCAGGCGGTAGATAATCCAGCTCCCCTGCTGGTTGCCCTCGATCAGGTCGGCTTTTTTCAGCTGGTTCAGGTGATACGAGAGCTTCGAGTCGGCGATCCCCGCGATCTCCTTGATCACGCAGACACAGAGCGGCTGGATAGCGAGGGCGAGGACGATCTTGAGGCGGAGCGGTTCCGATAGGGCGTGGTGGACGCGGCTCGTCACGGCGAGTGACTCCGCAGACGGCAGCCGCCCCTCGATCCCCGGCACCCCGCCGACAGCCGATAGGCATTCGGAGACTTCGTGGGGAATCGGCATGTATGAATTCAACATTATGTGGAATCACAAGATATATATTTCGGGCAAGCTTTCAACTAATATTGAACCCTTATCACCAACGCACAGGAGGTTCATGAAAAAACAAGGTATTCATCGGCCTCAACGCCCTGCAACTCTCGCGTCGGCCGGTGCCGAGGCTTCGGACCAAGCATACCGGCAAGGAAATTCAGAGGAGGAATCGAATGAAACAGATTAAAGACGTTGGGACCGGACGTACGAGGTGCCACCCGCACAGATGGCATGTCTGCCAGGCCGTGAAACAGACAGGCGCCGCAGGCGATAGCGGCCCTGTCGAAAAGATCGCTGCGATCATGGACCGGGGGTTCTTCTTCACCGCGGCACCGATAATCAGCAGCGGGCACGGCAGCGGATGCTTCAGGTGAGATGATGGCGAGGATACTGATCACCTGCTCCGGCCTCTCGAACGTCGGCCAGCTCACAACCGCGGTCGCTCACCAATTGCTGATCCGCCATCCAGGGCGGTTCGAATGGGTCCGAGCCCAGGCCGGCCCGGGGGAGATCACAAGGGCAACTGCCGGATCGAGCCAGGTGATCATCCTCGACGGTTGCGAGGACTGTTGCGGCACGCGCAAGGCCAGAGAGGCCGGGGTTGAGCCCATACTCAGGCTCAGGGCGACTGAGCTCGGTATTGTCAAGGACGGTCAGGCCGAGGTGACGTTCGCCGATATCGAGACGGTCGTGCGAGCCGTTCTCGACGCAGCGGAGCGGCGATGAAACCCCTCGTGGTCGAATGGCGCCGCCTTGCCGTCGAGGGCGAGACCTGCGAGCGCTGCGGCAAAACAGGCGCACATGTCCGGGCTGCGGTCGAGGCGATGGGCCCCGTGCTCGCAGCCCAGGGGATCACTCTTGAGCTCCGCGAGGTGGAGCTCCCCCCCGAGGAGATCGAGCATTCGAACGAGGTCCTGGTCGACGGCACGCCCATCGAGCAACTAATCGGTGGAACGACCGCAGCCTCGGATTGCCCGTCCTGCGGCGACCTGGTCGGTGCCCCCTGCTCCTGCCGAACAGTGAAGGTCGGCGGCGAGGAGCACGAGGAGCTGCCAGAGGCGCTGATCGCGGCCGCCATCATGACCGCGGCCGACCGTCGCAGCGGGACGTCCTGGTGCACGGCTCCCGAGACCTCGGACTCCGCCTGCTGTTCACCGGCGGCGGCACCCGCAGCGTCCTGCTGCGCGGAGGATGGCACGGTGGCCGCTCGAGCACCGGCGACGACCCTGCCAGCCGATGGAACCGGCCTGGAAACGGTCACGCTCCAGATCCAGGGCATGGACTGCACCTGCAACGCTGATCTGCTCGCCCGCAAGCTGACTGCGCTCGCCGGGGTCGAGGGCCAGGAGATCACGCCCGTGACCGGGCAGGCGCGGGTCGCCTTCAACCCGGCGGTCACGAGCGTCCAGGAGATCATCCGGACCGTCGCGGAGACGGGGATGACGGCCTCGCTCGTGCGGAGCGAGGGGCGAAAAAGCACCTGGTGGCGGGAGCCCCAGCAGCTCGCTCTCTACGGATCTTTCCTCACGACGGTGGTCGCCTTCGTCGCCGGGCATCTCGGGACGCCCATCCTCTACGTGAACATCCTGTACCTCATCGCCGTCCTGATCGGCGTCTACTACCCAGCGAGAAAAGCGCTGGTTGCGCTTCGGAACATGACGCCCACGATCCATCTTCTGATGCTGATCGGCTCGATCGGCGCGATGGCCCTCGGGCTCTGGGGCGAGGCGGCGGTCCTGATCGTGGTCTACTCGCTCGGCGACGTGCTCGAGTCCTATGCCGTGGACAAAGCCCGCGGCGCGATCCGGTCGCTCATGGCCCTCGTTCCCAAGGAGGCGCTGGTCAGGCGGAACGGGTGCGAGAGCATCTGCGCCGTCGAGACCATCGGCGTCGGGGAGGTCGTGATCGTCCGGCCGGGCGAGCGGATACCCGTCGATGGGACAGTCGCCGCAGGGTCGTCGTATGTGGACCAGGCCGCCGTCACGGGCGAACCCATTCCCGTTCATCGCGGACCCGGCGAGGACGTCTTTGCCGGGACGATCAACCAGAACGGCTCGCTCGAGGTCCGGGTCACGAAGCCCGCGTCCGAGACGATGCTCTCACGGATCATCCTCTCGGTCGAGGAGGCGCAGGCCAGGCGGACCTCGTACCAGCGGTTCTCGGATTCGTTCGGGAAGTGGTACACGCCGGCCATGTTCGTGCTGGGTGTGCTCGTTGCGACCGTGCCGCCGCTCTTCTTCGGGGCCGACTGGTACCCGTTCATCTACCGAGGTCTTGTGGTCTTCGTCGTCTCATGCTCCTGCGGTCTTGCCCTTTCCGTGCCGGTGGCAGTTGTCGGCGCAATGGCGAACGCCGCGAAGAACGGCACGGTCTTCAAGGGCGGCGTCTACCTCGAGGTCGTTGACACGGTGAAAGCCGTCGCGTTCGACAAGACCGGGACCCTGACCATCGGCCGGCCGGCGGTCACGGACGTCGTGCCCTTCGGCAGCCTCAGTGAAGACGCGCTGCTCGACCTCGCCGGCTGCATCGAATCCCGATCCGGCCACCCGCTTGCAGCGGCGATCGTCCGGAAGGCCCGCGAGAGCGGAACCTTCTCGAACCGCACCGTGACCGATTTCGAGGAGATGGCTGGGCGCGGCGTCGCGGGAACGGTCGACGGCCAGATCTGCCGGATCTGCAGCCCTCGAGCCCTGGCCGAACAGGGGGTCGAGCTGGCCAGGGCGGAGATGGAGATCGCCCGGCTCGAGAGCGAGGGCCGGACCGTGGTCCTCGTTAGCCGCGGCGACCAGCTCGCCGGTCTCATCGCGATCGCTGACGAGGTCCGTACCGGCACGATCGAAGCCCTACAGCGATTGAACCAGGCCGGCGTCCGGACAGTGATGCTGACCGGCGACAACGAGCGTTCAGCCGCCGCCATCGCACGCCGGGTCGGTGTCGACGAGTACCGCGCCGGGCTCCTGCCGACCGACAAGATCGACGCGATCCGGCAGTTAAAGGAGCGGTACGGCTCGGTAGCCATGGTCGGCGACGGGATCAACGACGCGCCGGCCATGGCCGTCGCGGACGTCGGCATCGCCATGGGCGCGGCCGGCACGGACATCGCGATCGAGGCCGGCGACGTGGTGCTGATGTCCGACGACCTCGCGAAGCTCGCGTACGTGCGCGAGCTTTCGCACCGGACGGTCTCCGTGATCCGGCAGAACATCGCAGTCTCTCTGATTAACGTCGCGTTCATGGTGATCGCGGCCCTGCTCGGCTACCTGGGCCTGGTCTCGGGCCTGCTCCTGAACGAGGGGTCCGCGGTCTTCGTGATCCTGAACGCTCTCCGACTGCTGACCTGGAAGAGCAGGAACGAACCCGCACCGGTCGCGGTCGAGGCGGCCTCCGCCGCAGTTCCGGCTGCGCTTAAGGTCGCTCCCACCGCTTCAGCCGACTGCTGTGCCATGCAGTCGGCACCTCATGCGCCATCCAGTGGCTGCTCCTGCGGGGAGCCACCGGTCGAGGGCCAGGTCTCGCCGTCAATCCTCGGCGAGGATGCGGCGCCTTCGTGGGCCCGCAGAGGGCCGGCCGGCCTCGAGACCGCGACGTTCCGGATCGAGGGGCTCGGGTGCGCCTGCGAGAGCGCGATCGTCGAGAAGCGGGTCAGGGCACTGAAGGGGACAGCATTCTTCATCCTGAACCCGATCACGAACCAGATGAAGGTCAGCTTTGACCCGGCGGCCCTCTCGATCGGCGAGATCGTGACGGAGGTGAAGAAGGCAGGCGCGTCCGCGGTCCTCGTGGCCCGGAGCTGAGCATGCCCCATGTGGGGGGGGTGGACCGCCTGCTCGTGCACGGCGATACGCCCCGCAGAGGAGGGCGTGGCTCAGCTCCTCCAGACCTTAACCATGGACTGATCACCGTGGCAATCGACGAACTGTTCAAGCGCGTGCAGCCCGATCTTTCGCTCTCGGAGGCTCGCATCGTCCGGAGTGTTGAAGTACAGAAATGCGTCGTCCAGGCCGGTTACTGCGACCCAGTGCAGCAGGTCGTCGTCACCATAGAACAGGGCACTCGTTGCTACCAGCGGGACATGGCTCAGTTGCAGCGTTCTGCGAAGAGTGCTGGCGGTGATCGCCGCCCGCCGTTCCCCGACGCCCAGGTTCCTGTACCGGGCTCTTCGTTCCAAAAAAATGGGCCCTGAGGAGCTCCATGTCCGGAGCGTCAAGGAGCACATCGAACCTCTCATGAAAATCAATGCCGCCGGAATTGCTGGTGACCCGCGCAGAAAAACCGCGAACGGCCCCAGCATACGCCAGACCATACCTGCTCGTTCCGCGAGCGGCAGCAAGGTTTGCCTCCTGCCAGACGTCGATCTCCCGCTCACGGCCCGGGTGATGGCCGAGCTCGGGATCGACATCTCGGGGCAGCGGTCAAAGGACCTCGGCGAGTTCCTCGACGCAGAGATGGACATCGGAATCACGGTCTGCGATGCAACCGCTACCACCTGCCCGATGTTACACGGGGCGAAGCAGACGGTCCATACACGCTTCCGCGACCCTTCCGGTGCGACGGGGACCGAGGAGGAACGCATCGCCGTCTTCCGAGCGGTTCGCGACGAGATCACAGCGTGGATCGACGCCACCTTCGGAGGTGCCGACCACGACTGAGCCG